>JANOYK010000415.1:0-3264 GCA_031428855.1 Burkholderiales bacterium
TGGGGCGCGGCGCAGATTGGCGCGGCCTGGCCCTATCTGTTCACGCTGGTCAAGACGCTGGTGCTGATCGTCTGCATCGTCGCGCCCTTGATGTTGTCAGTCGCCTACCTCACGCTGTACGAGCGCAAATTGATCGCCCGGATGCAGGTGCGCCTCGGCCCCAATGTGGTGACCTTCTTCGGCATCAAGTGGCTGGGTGGTTTGGCGCAGCCGATTGCCGACGGTATCAAGCTGCTGTTCAAGGAATTGCTGGTGCCGTCCGCAGCCGACAAGGGCTTGTTCGTTCTGGCACCGATCATGATCCTGATGCCGGCGCTGGCGGCGTGGGCGGTGATTCCGTTCGGGCCGGAACTGGTGTTGGCCAACGTTGATGCCGGCCTGCTCTACATCATGGCGATGTCGTCACTCGGCGTTTACGGCGTCATCATCGCCGGCTGGGCCTCCAATTCCAAATATGCCTTTATCGGCGCGATGCGCGCGTCAGCCCAAATGGTGTCGTATGAACTGGCGATGGGCTTCTCGCTGTTGATCGTGCTGCTGGTCAGCGGCAGTCTCAACATGGTCACCATCGTCACCGGCCAGCAAAAAGGCATGTTCGCCGACATGGGCCTCAACTTTTTGTCATGGAACTGGCTGCCGCTGCTGCCGGTGTTCGTGATCTACGTGGTGTCGGGCGTGGCCGAGACCAACCGCCATCCGTTTGACGTGGTCGAGGGCGAGTCGGAGATCGTGGCCGGTCACATGGTCGAGTATTCCGGCATGGCGTTCGCGTTATTCTTCCTCGCCGAATACGCCAACATGATTTTGATTTCAGCACTGGTGTCGGTGTGTTTTCTGGGCGGCTGGGATGCGCCGATCGATGCGCCGCTCCTTAACCTGGTGCCGGGTATTGCGTGGCTGTTCGCCAAGACCTTCGCCATCCTCACCTTTTTTATCTGGATCCGCGCCTCGTTCCCGCGCTACCGTTTTGACCAGATCATGCGTCTGGGCTGGAAAGTGTTTATCCCGCTCACCATCGTCTGGCTGTTTGTCGTGGGCGCCTGGCATGTGTCCCCTTTAAGCATTTGGAAATAAGCCGAAATAAGGCATCTGAAATCACCATGTCCGCCGTCACCGCAGTAAAGGATTTTCTGGGCAGCCTGATGTTGATCGAGCTGTTCAAGGGCCTCGCCCTGACCGGGCGGCACGTGTTCGCACGCACGGTCACAGTCCAGTTTCCGGAAGAAAAAACCCCGATATCGCCACGCTTTCGCGGCCTGCACGCCCTGCGCCGCTACCCCAATGGTGAAGAGCGCTGCATTGCCTGCAAGCTGTGCGAAGCGGTGTGCCCGGCGCTGGCAATCACGATTGAATCCGATCTGCGCGACGACGGCACCAGGCGCACCACACGCTATGACATCGATCTGACCAAATGCATTTTCTGCGGTTTTTGCGAGGAGGCCTGTCCGGTGGATGCGATTGTCGAGACCCACATCCTCGAATACCACGGCGAAAAGCGCGGTGACCTGTACTACACCAAAGACATGCTGCTCGCGGTGGGGGACCGTTATGAAACAGAAATCGCTGCGGCGCGCGCGGCCGATGCGGCCTACCGGTAATCGCCAGCACATCCGCACACACCGCACACACCGCACATACCGCGCAGCCAGCCCATGATCGAATTCAAGACCCTGCTGTTTTATTTTTTCTCCGCGATATTGATTTTCGCGGCGTTGCGCGTGGTCACGGCCAAGAATCCGGTGCATGCCGCGCTGTTTTTGGTGTTGTCGTTTTTAAAGGCGGCCGGCGTGTGGATATTGCTCAAAGCTGAGTTCCTGGCGATCACGCTGGTGCTGGTTTACGTGGGCGCGGTGATGGTGCTGTTCCTGTTCGTGGTGATGATGCTCGACATCAACATGGACAAGATGCGTGAAAGTTTCTGGAAACATTCCAAGCTTGGGTTCTTCGTCGGCGGCCTGATGCTGCTGGAGATGGCATTTTTGCTGATGAGCCGGCCGTTTGACGCCGCCGCGCCCGCCAATCAGGCGGCGAACCAGCCCGGCTACAGCAACATCAAGGAAATTGGCCGCCTGCTCTATACCGATTACGTGTTTCCGTTCGAGATCGCTGCCATCATTTTGCTGGTGGCCATCGTGGCGGCGATTGCCCTAACCATGCGCGGGCGTAAAGACAGCAAGGCGCAAAACCCGGCCAAGCAGGTGCTGGTCAAATCCGGTGATCGTCTCAAGATCATCAAAATGGATGCGGACCCATCGCGTGCGGCAGAGCGCGGCCAAGGTGACGCGGGCAAGGGCGGCGACGCCCCAGCCAAAGCGGGCGAAGCGGGAGGCAAAGCATGATTACCCAATCCCATGTGCTGGTGCTGGGCGCGATTTTGTTTGCCATCTCCATCGTTGGCATATTTTTGAATCGCAAAAACCTGATCGTGCTGCTGATGGCAATTGAGCTGATGCTGCTCGCCGTCAACATGAACTTCGTCGGCTTCTCGCATTTTCTGGGCGACCCCGATGGCCAGATTTTCGTATTCTTTATTCTGACCGTAGCCGCTGCCGAATCGGCGATTGGCCTGGCCATTCTGGTGGTGCTGTTCCGCAACCTGAACACGGTTGATGTCGACGAACTCGACCAGCTCAAAGGCTAACAACAAGATGAGCTTGCAAAATCTTCTGCTGGTCGCTGCCCTGACACCGTTGGTGGGAGCGGTTCTTGTCGGATTGTTCGGCACCCAATTCCTGGGTGCCAAGCTGGGCCGCAGCGCCTCGCACCGCATCACCATCACCGGCGTGTTGATTTCGTTCATTGCTTCCTGCCTGGTGGCACAGCAGGCGTTTGAAGCCAAAGAAGCCATCTTCAATCAGGCCATCTACACCTGGGCGGTGGCCGACGGCATCCAGTTCAACATTGGTTTCCTGGTCGACCGTCTCACCGTGACCATGATGCTGGTAGTCACCTTCGTCTCGCTGATGGTGCATATCTACACCATCGGCTATATGGCGCAAGACCCGGGCTACCAGCGCTTCTTCGCCTATATCTCGCTGTTCACCTTCTCGATGCTGATGCTGGTGATGAGCAACAATTTCCTGCAATTGTTTTTCGGCTGGGAGGCGGTAGGCCTGGTGTCGTATCTGCTGATCGGCTTCTGGTACACCCGGCCCACCGCTATCTACGCCAACCTCAAGGCGTTTCTGGTCAACCGCGTGGGTGATTTCGGTTTCATCCTCGGCATCGGCCTGGTGCTGGCCTGGTTCGGCAGCATGAACTACG
>JANOYK010000416.1:0-2560 GCA_031428855.1 Burkholderiales bacterium
CCCATCGCAACACTTCACCCGCGCCAAACCGGCCCGAGTGTTTCTGCGCAAACAGCTCACGCGCTTTCGTCAGCGCCTCCCCATCCAGATGCGCCAATGAAGCGCCCGCCACGATTTGCGCCGACCAATCAGCCGCCCCCACCTGCCGGCGAATCTCATCCAACTTATCCAAGCCAAGATTGGTCAGGCTCTCGCCGGCCCGCGCGTAGTAATGCCCCTGCCACGCAATCGGCATTCCCTGCGGCGCCGCCGGAATCTCCAGCAGCAACACGCGGCCCTGCGCCGTCTGCAACTCATGAATGTCACGCAAGGTCACGCTCGGCTCGGCCCCTTCCGCAATCTGCCTCTTCAACCCCTGCAAGCGCTCCCGCTCGGGCCGGTAATCCGTGCCAACCACAGCGCGGCTCTTGTCCTCCACCCCAAATACCAGCCAGCCCTTCTCCTCATTGCGCAAATTAGCCTCATTGGCCAGCGCCGAAAAATACTTGCCGATGTCGGACGTGGAAGTGCCATCGCCACCGCGCTTGAACTCCACCACCTCGTCCTCCCAGCGCGCGATCAACCGCGCCAGCAGCGCCTGCAAGGCATGCTCATCCATGGCTCAAATCGTCTTGATCTCGGTGGCCGGCGACATCAACTTGAAAATCTGCCCCACGGTGATGAATCGGCGCTGCGCGTTTGCACGTTTATCGCCACCGAATCACGGAAGATTCCAGTATACGGATTTTCACCAGTATCGATTCAATTCGTCAATCCTGCGTGGTGCAAGTTTCGGTAAATTCGGGCGGTGCCAACGGCATGCAGTGTGTTCTCGCTGGCCAGTCTGCGGTCTGAGAGCCGCTCCCAGTGCCGCGATTGGGAAAAATACCTCGCAGAACGTCTATCCATGCGCTTCTCCGGGCACCGCCCTAGTTGCTGCGCATAGCGATTTCCGCCTCCGGCGCTATGATTCCTGCCATGAAAGCGCTGCTGATTACCGGTCCGGCAAAGACGCAGCCTATCCGTGCCTTCAGTCGATGGCAGATCACACATCCAGCACCAACCGAAACCGTTTGTTGCCGGGCAGGCGATAGGTCAGAAAATCCCGCCGGTCAAGCGTGAGGATGTCGATGATGCCGGTCTTCTGCGCCAACAGCACGAGCGACGCATCCGCCAGGTCCATCGGCAGATCACGATATTTCTCAAGCCAGTCGATCAGTTGATTGCCGGCCTCGTCGTCAAACGGTGCGATGGTGGCGCCGCCCGATTTGATCCAGCGCACCAGCGTGAGCCGCTGGCTGGGCGCGAGCAAATGCCAGGCTTCGGTTACTACCGGCCAGGTGGTCAGCAGATGCGCCTGTGAATCACGCAAATAGTCGCGCACCAGCGCGTGGTCGGCGTCGCGCCGGGCAAACAGCGCGATCAGCGGCCCGGTATCGAGCAGAAGCTGCTTCACCGCCGGTGCTTGGCCTTGAGCGCCGCGACCAGGTATTTTTTATGGTTGCGCGCCAGGTCAGCCGGCGCTTTCTCCACCGGAGCGTCGAATACGCCCACATTCAGAGCGACCTCATAGGCCGATTTGGGTTCGCGCGCGGTGACAAACTCGGAGAGGATTTGCGTCACCACTTCGGATTTGGTGCGGCGTTGGCGCCGCACCAGCGCATTGAAGCGCTTCTCCAAATCAGGATTGAGTCTTACGGTCAGTGTCATGGCGTCGGCTCCGGCACGCTTGTAATACGGATAATACAACAAGTACGGCACGGCGGGAAGTGTGGCGTTTTGCCGATGTCATGCGTCGAGCACGCTGATTGCCAAGCAAATTGATCTCAGATTCACGCGATGCGTTATCCGAAGAATGGCTCCAGGAGCGGATTCCAGAGCCTCATGCCTCGTAGAGCGCCTATTCATGCGCCTCTCCGGGCACCGCCCCGGTTATTGCACGTCGCGATTCCCGCCTTCAATGGGTATGATTCCTCTCATGAAAGCGCTGCCAATCAATCCCCCCAGCACTCTCGGAAAGCGACGCGGGAAGGTGGAAACGCCTGCATCCGGCATCACGACCGGGGAGCGCGCGGCCAGGCTCAAGGCGTTTGCGGCGATCCACCGCAGCACGCGCTTCACTGCGGCATGTCCATCTGGCCCCGTTAAGCGATCAGGAACAACTCAAACGCTGGAACGGTGCCTGGCTTCGGCGGTCGCGCAAGACCAGCGATAGAGTGCTGGTCTAGGTGGAGCGCAAAGTTGGCAATGCGGCGGGCTATCTGCTGATCTAGATCCTGCCGGAGCCTGAAGCGCACATGGTTGCCGGCATGAAGACGCGTGAGCATCGCGAGTGGATGGAAGGATTTGCGAACGTCGCGGTTGCGTATTTGGATAGCGGTAAGGTGATTGCCTGACTGTGAATTGTTTGACCGAAACGCCGGCCGTTTAGGTCACGGCCGGTCCGCGCCCTCAATTGACCGCCATCGCCCGGTACGCCTCGGCCAGCGGCGGAAATTGCAGCAGCAGCACTTCGGCACCACCTGGCCCCGCCGCCATTTCAAGCGGCGCTTCGTCGGGTGTGAGATAGATGCTTTCCAGC
>JANOYK010000417.1:0-2978 GCA_031428855.1 Burkholderiales bacterium
CACCTTTGCCACCGGCATTGCGGTGGTCAACGCCTGCAACAAGGTGATCGACGATCTGCGTGGCCGTGCAGCGCAAATCTGGGATGTGGATGTCTCGGGTGTGGTGTGGCAGGACGGCGCAGCCCATCCGGCCAGTGCCGCCATTGGTGATTTTCCGCCGCTGCCGCTCAAGGCGATTGCCGCCAAGCGCGCTGTCACTGGCGGGCCGATTGGCGCTGAAGCGGCAGTCAATGCGGGCGGCATGGCCCCCGGTTTTGCCAGCCAATTTTGCGATGTCGAAGTCGATCCCGAGACCGGGGCCGTCAAGATTCTGCGCTTCGTGGCGGCGCAAGACGTCGGCCGCGCGATTCACCCGAGCTATGTCGAAGGGCAGATCCAGGGCGGCGTGGTGCAGGGCATCGGCTGGGCGCTCAACGAGGAATACATCTACGACAAGGCCGGGCGCTTGGCGAACGCGGGCTTTCTCGACTACCGCATGCCGGTGGCGTCCGACGTGCCCAACATCGACGTGGTGCTGGTTGAGGTGCCCAACCCGAACCACCCGTTTGGCGTCAAGGGCGTGGGCGAAGTCAACATCGTGCCGCCGATGGCCGCGATTGCCAACGCCATCTGGCAGGCGACCGGGCGGCGCATGACCGAGCTGCCGATGTCGCCGCCGAGGCTGCTCGCTGCGATGGATGCAGCGCAGACCGGCTGAACCACAGAGCAGCGGCGTGGCTGACGGTGCGGCTGGGAACGTGGCGGACAGCGTGGCGGACAACGCGCGCGTCGATGGCGGTGCGGCGGCAGCCGCACCGCCGCGCGTCCCGGCGCGGGTAGTGTTGACCAGCGGCTTTGCACAGCGCTACACCGGCGGCATCAAAACCTTCGAGATCGAAGCCAAAACCCTGCGTGCCATCATCAAGGCGATGGAGGCGCGCTACCCCGGCGTCGGTGAAATCCTCGAAGAGGAGACCTCGGTGGTGATCGACGGTGAGATGCACGAGGTGGTTTACACCCAGCCGCTCAAGCCCGGCAGCGAGGTGTTTTTTTTGCCGCGGATCGAGGGCGGTTAGCGCATCGCCGCAGCAATCCCCGCGTCGATTACCGCCACCAGCGGCGGGTACAGCCGGCCGGCTTGGGCGGCCGGTGTGACGCACGTTGTTGCACCGGGCATAACGTCAAGATCGTTGGTGGGAGCCATTCTTGACCAGAATACAAGCCAGAACCCTTGTGCCGCAACGGTTTTGGCGGCATCTGTGTGCCAGAACCAGTGTGGCGCGCAAGCTTGGCGTAAGCCAAATCGGCGATGCTGGGACGGCAGCGCAGTATAGAATCCTGCTTCGGAATCCTGCTTCGCGTATTGACGGCCAAGCGTCCCAAGAGCCCAAGCGCCCCGATACAACAAGATGCACATCCCCGCGCCGTCCGGTTCAGGCGGCGCGTCAAGGAGACAAACCATGAACAACACCGCCAGCCCCGCTGCGCCCGCCGCACCGGCGTCTGCTGATACGTTTCCGAAGCTGCTGCTGCATCACGCAGCGGTGCGCGGTGACCGCCCGTCGATCCGCGAAAAAGACCTCGGCATCTGGCAAACCCATACGTGGCGCGAGGTCGCTGCCGAAGTGCGCGCGCTGGCCTGCGGCCTGGCTGCGCAAGGCGTCAAGCGCGGTGATCACGTTGCCATCATCGGGGCCAACCGCCCGCGCATTTACTGGTCTACCGCTGCGGTGCAGTGCCTGGGCGCGATTCCGGTCGGGCTGTATCAGGACGCCACCGCCGCCGAGCTGCTCTACATGTTCCAGAACGCCGAGATTTGCACGGCGATTGTGGAAGACCAGGAGCAGGTCGACAAAGTGCTCGAAATTCAGGAACAGGCCCCCGGCATCGCCCATATTTATTACGACGAACCGCGCGGCCTGCGCAAATACACCCAGCCCGGGCTGATGGCGTTCGAGGCCCTGCAGGCGCGTGGGCGCGACTACGACCAGGCGCACCCGGGGTTTTTCGACGGCGAGATTGCGCAGGGCAAAGGCGCTGACACGGCGGCGATGTTCACCACCTCCGGCACTACCGGCAACCCGAAGGGCGTGGTGCATACCCATGCCGCGCTGATTGACCGCGCCCGCGCCGGCTGCGCGGTTGACAACCTGACCGATGCCGAAGAAATTCTGGCCTATCTGCCGCCGGCCTGGATCGGGCAAAACATTTTTTCGTATGCGCAGGCGCTGGTGGCGGGCTTTTGCATCAACTGCCCGGAGGCGGCCGGCACGGTCACTACCGACATGCGTGAAATCGGCCCGACCTATTACTTCGCGCCGCCGCGCGTGTATGAGAATCTGCTCACCTCGGTCACGATCCGGATGGAAGACGCGAGCGCCATCAAGCGCGGCATGTTCAAGTATTTCATGGCGGTGGCGGACCGGGTTGGCGGCAGCCTGCTTGACGGCAAGCCGGTGTCCGGCAGCGACCGCCTGCTCTACTGGTTAGGCGACCTGTGTACCTACGGCCCGTTGCGCAATGCGCTCGGTATGAGCCGGGTGCGGGTGTCGTACACCGCCGGCGAGGCAATTGGCCCGGACCTGTTCCGCTTTTACCGCTCGCTCGGCATTAATTTGAAGCAGCTCTACGGCTCGACCGAAACGGCGGTGTTTGTGTGCGTCCAGCCGGATGGCCAGGTCAGCGCCGACACGGTCGGCCCGCCGGTGCAAGGGGTGGAGCTGAAAATCGCCGACGATGGCGAGTTGATGATCAAGTCACCCGGCCTGTTGAAAGAGTATTACAAGAACCCGGCCGCCACCGCCGAAGTGCTGACCTGCGACGGCTGGTATCACAGCGGCGACGCCGGCATCATCGATAGCAACGGCCACCTGCGCATCATCGACCGCGCCCGCGATGTCGGCAAGATGGCCAACGGTGCCATGTTCGCGCCCAAGTACATCGAGAACAAACTCAAGTTCTTTCCCTTCATCAAGGAAGCAGTGGCGCTGGGCGACAAA
>JANOYK010000418.1:0-1899 GCA_031428855.1 Burkholderiales bacterium
AAGTGATCTCGAAGCGGCGCTGGTGGAGCACCTGCGCGAGTTTTTGCTTGAGCTCGGCCACGGCTTTTGTCTGGAGGCGCAGCAAAAAAGCATCCTGATCGGCGGCACGCGCGGCTTTGTCGATCTGGTGTTCTATCACCGCATCCTGAAATGCCATGTGCTGGTGGAACTGAAGGTCGATGAGTTCCGCCACGAGCACCTCGGCCAGATCAACACCTATGTCAGCTGGTATCGCGAGCACATGATGATGGAGGGCGACCACCCGCCGGTGGGCCTGCTGCTGTGTACCGGCAAGGACCAGGCGCTGGTGCAATACGCCACCGCCAGCATCGACAGCCGCCTGTTCGTTTCCAAGTACGCAGTGCCGCAGTGCAAGTACCGGCCAAGGCCGAGCTGGAGCAGTTCCTCCACGCGCGGCATCTGGAGATGCTGGGCAAGGTGTGAGGTGTCAGGTGCGCGGGTTGCCAGCTTCAAGCGGCTTTTTTGGCCACAGCGGTCGCGCCTGCCGCCATGCCACGCACCAGCAGTTGCCCGATGGCCATCGCCACGCCCGCCTGGCTCGGGTCAATCACCGGCACCCCCAGCTCGGCTTCGAGCCGCGCCCGGTAGCGCGCCATGCCGGCGCAGCCCATGATGACGACGCGGGCGCCGTGCTGGTCAATCAGGGTCTTGCCCACGCTGAGCATGCGCATAAACGTCAGGTCTTCCTTGACCAGATCGACCACGTTGACCTCTATCGCCAAGTCTTCGGCGAGCTTGTGCTCCAACCCGAGCAGACGCACCTGGCGTTTGTGGCGGCCGATGGCGCGCGACAAAATCGAGATCACGCCAAACTTGTCGCCCATCGCCGCAGCGGTGAGATAAGCGCACTCGGCGCTGCCGAACACCGGGCAGGTCAGCGTTTCGCGCAGGGCCACCATGCCGGGGTCGGAGAAGCAGGCCAGCACCACGGCATCCACATCGCGGTAGTGCGGATGCGCTTCAAACCAGGCGATCAGCTTTTCGCTGATGCCGTCCACGTGCGCCTGGCTTTCGATGCCGGGCGGGCCGCTGGTCAGCGTTTCACACACAATCTGCGGGCCGCCGGGACGGCGAAACGGCTCGAGCGCCAGACTGATGTGATCGGTCACCACTTGGGTGCTGTTCGGGTTGATGACCAGCAAAGTTGACTGCGCGGGTTTCATGGCGATTTCTTTTCGACGGGACGTTTTTGACGGAACACTGGGCGGCAGCTTTTCGGCGAGACCATCCGCATCTCGACAAACTCCACCTGACCAAGCACCAACAGGCTAAACGATTGTAGCCAAATCCCTCTCTCATGCGCCGCTATACTCATCGCATCCAAGGTCCAGCGAGAAGCCCGCCATGTCAGCCGCAGCACCCAAACCGTATCGCTCCGGCATCACCACCGACGGCCTCGACCGTGTCGCGCACCGCGCCTTCATGCGCGCCACCGGCATGGACGACGAAGCGATTGCCAAACCCTTCATCGGCGTGATGAGCACGCATGGCGAGAACACGCCCTGCTCGATGTCGCTGCGCCCGCAGGCCGACGCTGCAAAAATGGGCGTGGCGGCGGCCGGCGGCACGCCGATTGAATTCACCACCATCTCGGTGTCCGACGGCACCTCGATGAACCACAAAGGCATGCGCATGAGCCTCTTGTCGCGCGAGTTGATCGCCGACAGCATTGAGCTCGTCATGCGTGGCCACGCTTACGACGGCTTCATCGGCTTTGCCGGCTGCGACAAGACCCTGCCCGGCGTGATGATGGGCATGGTGCGATTGAATTGCGCTTCTGTCTTCATGTACGGTGGCGCGATGCTGCCGGGTGAATGGCGCGGCAATCCGGCCACCGTGCTCACCGCCTATGAAGGCGTCGGCGCGGTGCTGGCCGGC
>JANOYK010000419.1:0-7996 GCA_031428855.1 Burkholderiales bacterium
GTGCGCGCATCGATGATCGATTGCCCCGCGCCGTTCGAGCCGCGCGGCACCATCGGGTGCGCAGCGTCACCGAGCAAGGTGACGCGCCCCTGGGTCCACCACGGCAGCGGGTCCTGGTCGATCATCGGAAATTCGAGCACAGCATCGGCGGCACGGATCATGGCGGGTACATCGAGCCAGTCAAAGCGCCAGCTCTCGAACAGGCCAATGAAATCATCCAGACTGCCGGGCCGGTTCCAGTCGCGTTTCTTGTAATTGGGCGTCTCAATCTCGGCGACCCAGTTCATCAATTGGGTGCCGTCATCAAAATGGCGGATCGGGTAAATCACCATCTTGCCGTGGGTGAGCCAGCCGGCCCGCACCATTGATGCGCCCGACAACACCGGCCCCATGCGCGTGACGCCGCGCCACATGTTGACGCCGGCGTAGCGCGGCTCGCCCTCACCGGGGTGCAGTTGCTTGCGGATCACCGAATGCAGGCCCTCGCAGGCAATCGCGGCACTGCCGCGTTGCGCGGGCCGTGCGGCACCGGTGGTGAAGTCGTCAAACGCGACGGTGACGCCCCCGGCACCCCCTGCATCCCCTACATCCTGCGTCAAGCCGGTGCAGCGCCAGCCCAGATGCATCCGCTCCTCACCAAGCCGCTCACGCGCAGCGTCGAGCAACACCTTGTGCAGATCACCGCGATGAATCGAGAACTGCGGATGCGCGTAACCGGCGAAGCGGCCGAGCGGCTCGCTGTGGATCAATTGGCCGAAGCGGTTGAAGAAGGAGGCGTCGTGGGTGGCGATGCCCACACGTGCGAGCGCGTCTTCAAGCCCCAATAGGGCCAATTCCTGCGAGGCATGCGGCAGGATGTTGATGCCGACACCGACCGCCTTCGGATCGGCCACCGCCTCGAACACGCGGCAGGGAATGCCGCGCGCGTGCAGCGCGAGCGCCAGCGTGAGGCCACCGACGCCGCCGCCGATGATGAGGATGTCTGGTTCGCTGGGCGGCATGATGGCTGGGGCGGGAATGCGTTTGGCGCGGCTTAGTTCGGCGCAGCTAATTTCAACCGGGCCTATTTCGGTGCAGCTTACTTCGGTGCAGCGGCGCGGTTGATTTTCAACTGCGCTTCGACCAGTGCCACCACATCATCGACCACCGCAGATTTTTTGCCTTTTTTGGCAGCGATGGTTTGCACCAGACGGTCAACCCGCTCAATGAAAGGCGAGCCGCCGTAGAGGGCGCGCGCGGCCGATGACGGGCTGGCGAGACCATTCGCGGCGGCAGCGTATTTCTCAAAGGGCACCAGATCTTTCTCGGCAGCGCCGAGCGACTTGCACAGGTCAGCCACCCAGTTGTAGGTCTCGCCCGTGGCCTTGAGGTCGGAATGGACGGCGTCCTTGATCGGGCGCATGCCGTCTTTGTGGATGCAGCGGTAGTTGCCCGCGAGCAGCATGCTCCACTTGGCCAGCGGCACAAACACCGAGTCATACACTTTGAGTTTCACCGGCAATTCAATCAAGCCATTGCCGGTGTCGAAACGCACCGCCTCAATATCGCGCTCGAGATCACGCAGCATGGCGGTGTGCGCGTCCGACACAAAACGCGCCGCCTTGAAGTTGGTGGGCAGGCGCACTTGCAGCACGTTGGTGCCTTCTTCAGGCGGGCGGAACGCTTGCGGGTCGGGGCTGCACAGAGTGAGGAAAGCCGGGTCGAAGCTATCCCACACGGTGGCATCGGCGTAGCAATCGCGATAATCATTGGCGTTCAGACCCGGAATGCGCGCCAGGTAGGGCAGCGGCGGCATGTTCATGATCGACATCGCCGGGGTTTTGGTCTTGGCGATTTTGTCGAGCAGTTCGCGCACACCGGCCGAGCGGTATTGCGGCTCCTGCATTGCCAGCACGGCGAGGTCAAAGTCGGTGGGGTTGACATCAGCCGGCGTGGCCGCCGTGATCTTGCCCGGCAGTTTGCGTGAGTCGATTTCGGTCAGGCCGTCGCGCCCCTTGATCGGCATGCGCACGCGCGTGCCGTCGCGGTTTACCAGTTCGGCTTCGGCCGGCAGACACACCATTTTGGCGTCGTGACCGGCCAGCGCCAGTTTGGTGGCCAGCAGTGAGCCGTAGGACGCGCCCAGAATCAAAATCTTGTATTTCTTGGTCATGGCAATCTCCGTCATCCATCATCTATCGAGGCAGCGGCCGCCGCCCAAGCATTGCGCCGCGTATTTTAGGCGCTGCATAGAGTGGCAGAAATTGTTTATTATCAATCTCCCCTGCGCCTGTTGTTTGTTTCTTGTGCGGCGAGTGGCAGGAATTGTTTATTATCAATCTCCCCTGCGCCCGTTGTTTGTTTCTTGTGCGGCGCAGCTTACAGCGGATCAGTTCATCATCCCCGCCACCCCAACTCTCCTGTCAAGCAGCCATGAAAGTCATTCCCCATCCCGGCGTGCTCGGTGCCAGCATCGAAGGTCTTGATCTGGCGCAGCCGCTCGATGCGCCCACCGTGGACACCCTCATCACCCTGCTCGGCCGCCACGGCGTACTGGCCTACCCGGATCAGCACCTGACGCCGCGCCAATTGCGCGACTTCAGCCGCAATTTTGGTGAACTCGAAATCAACGTGGCGCAAAGCGCGGACAGCGAATTGCCCGAGGTAATGACGCTGTCCAACATCGTCGAGAACGGCAAGGCGATTGGCCTAGCCGACGCCGGGCAGGACTGGCACACCGACATGTCCTACAGCAACATGATTGCATTCACCAATATTTTGTATGGCCTGAAAATTCCGCACCGCGACGGCAAGCCGCTGGGCAACACCGAGTTTTGCAGCATGCATGCAGCCTATGACGCGCTGCCGGACGCGGTCAAAGCCCAACTCAAAGGCAAAACCATCACCCACGACTTCAACAAGTTTTGGGAGAACATGCGCCAGCGCCCCGGCAGCACCCGCCCGCCGCTCACCGAGGCGCAGCGCCGCGCCAAGCCGCCAGCGGTACACCCGGCGGTGATGATTCATCCGATCACCCAACGCCGCGTGCTTTACGCCAACCCCGGTTACTCGATCCGTATCAACGAACTGCCGCAGGACGAGAGTGACAAGCTGCTGGCGTTCTTGTTCGAGCACCAACTGCGTCCAGAATTTCGTTACGCCCATCCGTGGAAAGTGAACATGCTGCTGATGTGGGACAACATGGGCACGATCCACAACGCGGTGGCCGATTACACGCCAGACGAGCCGCGCCTCATCAAGCGCTGCCAGGTCAAGGCGAGCCGGTTTTTCAGCGTGGATTGAGCTTGCGCGCCGGCGGCCTGACGGCACACGCCGTCCGCGGCAATGGCCACCCATTTCAAACAACACCACACAGACCCCGGAGACACCCATGCATTCGACCCGCCGCCACGTTCTCGCCAGCGCCCTTGCGGCCATGCTGGCATGGCTCAACGCTGCACCCGCCCTCGCCCAGCCCTACCCCAGCAAACCGGTCAAGATTCTGATTGGCTTCGCCGCTGGCGGCCCGACCGACGTCATCGCGCGCGTGCTCGCGCAAGACATGACTGCCACGCTCGGTCAATCGGTCATTGTGGAAAACCGCACCGGTGCTAACTCGCTGATCGCCACTGAAGCGGTGGCGCAATCGGCTCCCGACGGTTACACCGTGCTGTTTGCTTCGCTCTCGCACAATGTCAACCCACTGGTCATGAAAAAGGTCAACTACGACCCGGTCAAAAGTTTTGTCCCGGTCACCTTGGTGGCCAAGCTGCCGATGATCGTCGTCACCGGGGCCAACTCGCCGGCCAATTCAGTCAACGACCTGGTCAGCATGGCGAAGGCCAAACCGGGCGCAGTGAGTTACGGCTCGGCCGGCAACGGCGGCTCGGCGCACCTGGCCGGCGCGCTGCTGCAAACCCAGAGCGGCGCTGACATGACCCATGTGCCGTTTCGCGGCAACGCCCCGGCGCTCACCGAAGTCATTGCCGGCAATGTCTCGTTCATGTTTTACCCGGCCGTCGGCATCGCCGATTTTGTCGCCCAAAAGCGGTTGAAAGTATTGGCGGTCGGCACCACCGCACGCCACCCTGACTTCGCCACTGTGCCCACCATGCAGGAGATGGGCCTCAAGGGCTTCGACGCCACTGCACCCTGGGTCGGCATGCTGGCCCCGGCCGGCACCCCTGCCGACATCACCAAAAAACTCAACGACGCCATCGCCACCGCACTCGCCAAAGCGGACATCAAAGAGCGCCTGCGCGGCCTCGGTGCCGTCATCATCGGCGGCTCGCAGGAAGACTTTCGCCAGTTTTTGCCGAAAGACCGCGAGCATTGGGTGCAGGTCATCAAGGCGGCGGGGATCGTGCCGGAGTGAGCTGGCGTGAGCTGGCGTAAACTTGCACGCAGCATCCTTGCCACACCGCCATGAATCGCCTGCTCACCTCCCTGTTCCGCCGCGTTGTGCTGCCGCTGTTGCTGCCGCTGGCGCTGCTGCTGGCCCAGCACAGCGTATGGGCCCACGGCTTCGCGCACGATAGCGCCAAGATCGCGGCCCACGGGCAGACCCAGGATCACGCCACCCACGCTTGCTGCCTGCCGTTTCAGGCGGCGGGCGACGCCGCGTGCGGCGCACCGCCTCTGGCTGCCGCTGCCGCCAGCAGCAGCACGCCGCACTGCACCCGCGCGCCCGGCCGTCTGGCGCAAACCCGCCTCCCCTACTCTTCACGCGCACCGCCTGCTTCCTCCTGATCCGCATTCGCCCTGGCGCTCGCTGTCACCACACAGCAGCGGCCTGATCCGAAAGCTCTCTGGAGGTTGTAATGCCTATTCGCTTTGCGCTGCTGGCGGCGCTTACCCTGACCATGCCGGTCGCACTGGCACAGGTCCAGGCACCGCTGGCTCCCCTTGCACCACCCGCACCGCCCGCGCCACCCGCACCACCAGCGCCACCCGCGCCACGGACACCACCGGCGCAAGCGCCGGCACTGGAGTCCGGCAGCACGCCGCCGTCCGTGGTCGTGACCGGCAATCCGCTCGGCAGCGCGCTGCAGGACATGGTGTCACCGGCCTCGGTGCTCGAAGGTGCCGAACTCAAGCTGCGCGCACAAGCATCGCTCGGTGAAACCCTCGGCCACCTGCCTGGCGTCAGTTCCACTTACTTCGGCCCGGCCTCCAGCCGCCCGATCATCCGCGGACTCGATGGCGAGCGCATCCGCGTGATGCAAAACGGCACCGCCAATCTGGATGCGTCGGCCTTGTCGTTTGACCATGCGGTGTCGATTGACCCGATTGCGATTGAGCGGGTCGAGGTAGTGCGCGGCCCGGCTGCCC
The DNA here is from genome assembly GCA_031428855.1 of Burkholderiales bacterium. GTDB lineage: Bacteria > Pseudomonadota > Gammaproteobacteria > Burkholderiales > JAEUOS01 > CANJDH01. Next base: position 5,311 of record JANOYK010000419.1, read on the forward strand.
TGCTCTACGGCGGCAACGCCATCGGCGGCGCCGTCAATGTGCTGACCGGGCGAATACCGGAAAAAGCTGTTCACGGGGTGCAAGGTGCGCTCGATGTCCGCGCCGGCGGCGCCGAGCGCGAGCGCGGCGCCGGCAGCATGCTCCAGACCGGCGACGGACGCCTGGCGCTGCACGCCGATGGCTACTGGCGGCAAACCTCAGACCTCTTGATCCCCGGCCTGGCGCGCTCGGCACGCCAGCGTGCGCTGGATGCGGCGGCGGGCGGCACGGTGGACCAGCCGGCCGGCAGCGTGCCCAACTCCGCTGCGCGCACAGCGGGCGGCGCGCTCGGCGCGTCCCTCACCTGGGACACCGGCTACGCCGGCGCGTCGTACTCCAACCACACCTCCAACTACGGCTCGCCGGCCGAGCGCAACGTGCGGATTGACCTGCACAGTGACCGCTATGAATTCGCCGGCGAAGCGCGCCAGCTGGCCGGCTTCATCACGTCGATCAAATGGAAAGCGGCCTACACCGATTACGTGCATCGTGAAATCGATGGCGGCATCGTCGGCACCAACTTCTCCAACCGCGGCGTGGAGACCCGCATCGAGGCTGCGCACGCCGCGTTCGGGCCGCTCACGAATACCGCGTTCGGGCCGCTCAAAGGCGTGTTCGGTCTGCAGCTATCGAGCACACGCTTCGCCGCAGTGGGCGACGAAGCGATGGCCCCGCCGAGCGCCACCCAAACTGTTGCCGCCTATTTGTACGAAGAGATGGCACTGGGCGCGGGCAAGATCAGCTTCGGCGGCCGCATCGAACACGCCACCGTGCGCGCCCGCGCTGATGTCAGCCAAATCGACGCCGCGACCGGCGGGCTGCGTTTTGGAACAGACCAGTCCGGCCGCTTTGCGCCTGCCAGCGCTTCCATCGGCCTGCTGCATCCGCTCGCGGCGGGCTGGAGCGTGACGGCCAACCTGGCCCACACCAGCCGCGCGCCCAGCTTTAGCGAACTGTATGCGAACGGCCCGCACGTTGCCACCGGCACTTACGAAATTGGCAGCGCGGCATTCAGCGCCGAAAAATCGAATGCGCTCGACCTCGGTCTGCGCTGGAGCGGTGGCAACGGTGCCAGCAGCAGCGCAGCCGGACGCGCCAGCGCGGCTCAAAGCGGCACACAGCAGGGGCCGCATTCGCTGTCACTGTCGGTGTATCAAAACCAGTTCGACAATTACATCACCGGCGCTCTCACCGGCCGCAACCGTGACGCCGACGGCACCATCAACCCGGCCGGCCGGCTGCGCGAGCTGGTATACCGCGCCGCGCCGGTGCGCTTCACCGGCTTTGAGGCGGAGGGCCGGCTGCGGCTGTTTGACCGGCTGGGCGGATCCGGCGGCACGCTATATCTGGAGCTGCGCGCCGATGCCGTGCAAGCAGCCAACCGCCTGAGCGGCGAGGGCCTGCCGCGCATCGCGCCGCTGCGCGCCAGTGTTGCTCTTAACTACGCGCTGGCGCGCGCCACGCTGCGCATCGAGGCCAATCACAGCGCGGCGCAACAGCGGGTGCCGGCTGGCGAGCTGCCCACTGAGAGCTACACCCTCTGGAACGCCAGTGCCAGCTACCGGTTCAATGCCGGCAGCACGCGCATGCTGGCCTGGCTCAAAGCCACCAACCTGAGCAATCGCGAAGCGCGGCTCGCCAGTTCGATATTGCGCGACAGCGTGCCGCTCGGCGGGCGGGCGCTGGCAGCGGGAGTGCGGATCGATTTTTGACGGCGCACCGCGTACTGCGGCGCTTGAGTGCGCTGCGCGTGCATCGATGGTTGCAAGCGCAGCGCGCCAGCGCGATACCGCCGCGCCTACTCGATCCGGTAGCGCAGCAGCTCCACCGTCTCCTGGCGCGGCGCTTCGTGCGCAAACTGGGTCACCGACTCGACTTTGACGGCGCGCAAAATATCGCGCGAATACCAGTGGGTCTCGCGCACCTTGACGCGGCGCGCCGGGTCGCCCGGGTCGCTGGTCTCGACCGTGATCTGCACCTTCAAGGCAACAAACCGGCCGGCCTGCGTATCGACGATTTCAAACCCAGCGGCCACACCTTCGCCCACAATCTTGCTCGCCTGCCCGGCCCCAAAGTTATCGACGGTGGAGTCAATACCCCAGCGCTTGCCGGGGTACAGCGGAAACGCGTAGTAGGCCAGCGCCGGCGCATAGGTGTTGAAGCCGCTGGCGCGCAGGCCCCACTCGCGGTCATAGACGGCGGTACTGGTGTCGGTCGAGCCGGCCGCATCGGTCATCAGTGAGATGCCCTCTTCGCTCACCTGGGTGACGCGCTGGCGGATCAGCACCCGCGTGGCACCCTGCCCGCGCCGGTAAATCCATTCGTCGCCGACCCGCACCTGCGGGCGTGTGACCGGGCCGGTGTTGGCACCGGCGGGCAATTTTTCAGGCGGTGGCGACTCGGGGGCCGCTGCGGGTGACGCCGGGGCTGCTGCGGGTGCTGTGGTGGCTGACTCAGCCGGTGCCGCTTCAGGAACCGCCGTGGAAGCCGCCCTGGGAGCCGCCCCGGGAGCCGCTGTTGGCTTGGTGTCGTCCTGTGATCCGCCTGCACCAAGGGTTTCAGAGGAGGGGCTGGGAAGATTTTCTGCCGCCTGACCGGGCGGTGCGGCAGCGCCACTGGCGCTTTGCGCCTGCACCGCAGCGGTGGC
>JANOYK010000420.1:0-2088 GCA_031428855.1 Burkholderiales bacterium
CACGATCCGCCGTTATCGCGCCCGCACCACCCTGATTGAGGAAGGTGACCGCGGCGACAATTTGTTTGTGGTGTTGGCCGGTACGCTGCGCATTTTCTGTTCGGATGCGGGCGGACGTGAAATTACTCTCGCCCTTTACGGTGCCGGGGAATACGCTGGCGAAATGTCACTCGATGGCGAGCCGCGTTCGGCCAGCGTCGCCACCGAAACGGCTTGTGTCTGTGCGGTAGTGAGCGGCGAGTCGCTGCGGCAGCATTTGGCAGTCAATCCGGAATTCGCCCTCGAACTGATATTGCGCCTGATCCGCCGCACCCGGCTCGCCACCGAGAGCGCGCGCAGTCTGGCGTTGCTCGATGCCTACGGACGCCTCACGCGCCTGCTCGACAAGCTGGCGCAGCCGCAAGCCGATGGCACGCGCCGTATACCGGTGCGGCTGACGCACAAGGACATCGCCGATTACATCGGCTGTTCGCGCGAATTGGTAAGCCGCTTGCTCAAAGATCTGGAGACGGGCGGCTACATTACCAAGCTGGAACTGCACTATGTGATCCTGAAGCGCCTTCCGTCCAAGTGGTAGAGGGTAGAGGGTAGAGGGTAGGTGGTAGCAGGTAAGCGGGCGGCGGGCAGTGGGCCGTCGGCAGAGGCTGGCGGGTGGCGCAACAACCGGGCTGCTGCGTGTCCGCCCCCGCCCCGCCCTTATGCTTATACCGGCGGGCGCACTGCAAGCACTGGCTCGGGCGTGGGCCGATAGGGCTGCGGCACATTGGCGCGGCCAAATGCCTGTTCCAGTTTCTGTAAACCCGCCAGCATTTCCTGCAGTGCGTCTGCGCACGCTGACGTCAGCGCGGCCTCATCCGGCCCGCTGCCGTGCAGCGGCGAAGCAGCGCAGGCCTGCAGAATCTGTTTGGACAGCGGCGTGCAATAGGGCGTGTCTTCGGCCGCCTGCGCGAACCCCTCAATGTACTCACGCAGTGAAGCGATCAGGACATTGAAACGCACCCAGCGGTGTTCGTCCCAGCCGGGTGCGCTGCCGCCTGCCGTAGCGGCAAATTTTTCCAGCAGTGCCCGGCCAGCGGTGGCACCGTAATCGCGGGCGATGGTGTTGAGCTTTTCCGCCGGCATGTCGAGGTTGAGCTCGCCCTCATCTTTGCCAAAGCCGATGCGTACCACCCGCTCGCGCACGCCCGGCATGCGCATTTGCGTGTTGTCTTTCCAGTCTTTCGCGCTGATGAGCACGCTCCGGATAAACCCCAGCATACGCATCGGCGCAACACGAGTATCGGAAAAGCGGTCCCAGCTGTCGCCGCGCCCTTGCAAATGGTGTTGCGGGATCCACACCGCATCTTTGGCCAGCGGGCGGTGGACGCTGCGCTGGCCAAGCGAGATGCCAAAGGTGGGCCAGCGCGGCACGACCGCATCAAACAGGTGAACCGGAAAATTGGACGTGATGCCGCCATCGGAAAACCAGCAGCGGCGCAGCCCGCGCTTACCCATCGGCGCTTCATAGTCAATCGCATACAGCGGCACGGCGCAAAACAGGACGGGAAAACTGAGGCTGAGGCGTGCCGCCACCACCACCGGCAGTTGCGCAGACGGCAACTCAAGCAAGCGGCTGCGCGCTTCGGTGGCGGCCGGATCGGAATTTGTATCAACCGGCCGATAGGGCACCGCGTACTTGACCAGATGCTCCATCACGCTTTTCGGGAAATAAGGCTCCCACTCTTCGCGGCGAAAAAACAGCCGGCTGAGGGCATCGGCACCTGGCAGCAGGTAAGGCCGGCCATGCGTGAGGTTGGTGGTCACCATGCGCAGATCAATCGAGCGCTCACGCTGGCCCGCAGCCGGCGTCATCCAGCGTGGCGGAAATCCCGGCGCGTCCCATAGATCGCCAAAGGTCAGCGGCGTATCGTCTTCCTTGCGGCCTGCCGCTTGTTGAATGCCCCGGTGCAGCCAGATGGTCAGCGGCGGACGCTCGCGGGTGGACGCGGCAATCGGTCCGCCGTTGCAGACGCCAAAATTATTTTTCGGTAGCCGCACCAGCAGATCGTACAAGAGCCGTCCAATGAGCGACCCGCCGATCAGCAACGC
>JANOYK010000421.1:0-7116 GCA_031428855.1 Burkholderiales bacterium
GTCTGCTCGAGTTTTTCGGCCCGCGCGTCCAGCAACGTGACGCGCTGATCGACACCATCGCCGACGCCCTCAATTCCCAGATCGCGCTGTTCTGGCTGCGGCGCGAAGCCGAGGCGCGCCTGACCTACGCCGCCACCCACGATGCGCTCACCGGCTTGCGCAACCGGCTCGCATTTCAGGCCGAACTGGACAAGGCGGTGTCGCGCGCCGCACGCAACAAATGGCGTGCCGCACTCCTGTTTATTGACCTCGATGGTTTCAAGGATGTCAACGACAACTTCGGCCATGCTGCCGGCGATGTGGTGTTGACCGAAGCAGCGCGCCGCTTCAAAACCGCGCTGCGCGCGAGCGACACCATTTCACGTCTCGGCGGCGACGAGTTTGTGGTGCTTCTCGAACAGGCCGGCGACGACGGTGAACTGGCCGATGTCGCCAACAAACTGGTGCGCTCGCTGGATGCACCGTTTGCCGGCATTGACGAACACATCCGCATCGGTGCCAGCATCGGCATTGCGATTTATCCGGTCGATGGGCAGGAGCCTTCGGTGCTGCTGCAATGCGCTGACAGCGCCATGTACAAGGCGAAAGAAGCGGCAGATGCGTCCGTGGCGTTCTACCGCCCGCCACCCGGCGAGCGCCAGGCAGTGAGCCGGTTGGCGGGTGCGGCTGGTGCTGGCGGTGCGGCTGGTGCTGCCGCTGGTGCTGCCGCTGGTGCCACGGCCGCCGCAGCTGCCGCCGCGCCGAGTGCCGCTGGCACGGCAGAAGCCGACGCAATTCCCGCTGCAGATTTGCCCGGCCTGATCGAGGCACTCGCCCCGCCGCCGCCATCCGATGACGAAGGCAATCAGCCCGCGCCGCTCTAGCGGTCAATGATGGCGGTGCCAATCATTGCATCGCGCGAGACCAGCGCCGCCAGTTGCACCTCGTTCATGTCCTCAGTGCCGGCCGGGCGCATCGGCAACACCAGGTAGCGCATGTCTGCCGTGGAGTCATGCACCCGGATCGAGACATCGCCCGGCACGCCGGTGCCAAACTCTTCGAGCACGCGGCGCGGCTCGGCCACCACGCGTGAGCGGTATTCGCGGCTCTTGTACCAGTCCGGCGGCAGGCCGAGCAGGGTGCGCGGATAGCACGAGCACAGGGTGCAGACGATCACGTTGTGCGTCGCTGGCGTGTTCTCCACCACCACCAGCTTGAGCGGCCCGACTGCCAGACCGAGTTCCTCCGACGCCGCCGCGCCATTGGCGAGCAGGCGCGCGCGGTAGGCGCCATCAACCCAGGCGCGTGCCACCACCGCCGCGCCGCGCGCCGGGGTGCGCGCGTCCATCGCCTCGATCTGGGCGCGCACTTCGGCAGCGCTAAAAATGCCTTTCTCCATCAACAATTCACGCACTGCAATTTCCATGGTGCGGTAATACGACAGTGAGTCTTCATCATCGCGGAAATGCGAATGACCGTGGGGGGCGTTCATGCACTCTCCTCCGGATCCAGCCAGTGTTGATAAATTTCAATCTCCACGGCGTCAGCCGCCGCACCCGCATAGTCCGGCCACAAATCGCGCGAGGCGAAGCGCACCCGGTACAGCGGCTGCGCGGGCAGCCCGCTGCGGTTGTAGGCCAGCTCTTCCGGGTTCGGAAACGCGCCGCACAAGCGCTCGATCACGCCGCTCTTGCCACGGCAATAAAACGGCGTGCGCACATGGCCCGGCGGAAACGCGGTGCGCACCCGCACCCGGTCACCCGCAGAAAATGCCACTGCATGCGCGGCAGCGCCATGCGGCTCGACGCCATACATGCCCGCGGTTCCGCCCGTCGGCCCGCCCGCTTGCATGCCCGCTTGCATGCCCGCTTGCATGCCAGCTTGCACGCCGCCCGGCATCAGCATGACTCCTCGCCCGGCAACGCCCCGCGCGCCTTGACCGCTTCCATCTTGCGGCCCAATTCGTCAAGCGTGATGGTGCCGCGTTGAATCAGGGTTTGGCTGATCGCATGCATCCAGCGCTCGTAATAGCTCATGCGCTCGTAGGCGTCCGGCCCCAGGGTTTCGATATTGCGGCGCAATTCATCCACCCGCAGCAACTGCCGGTCTTTATGCGAGAGCAGCATCATCAGCGCATCAACGCGCTTCTCCCACGGTTCGTACGTGTGCTCGCGCGGCACGATCTTGCCGGCCGCCAGCCCGCCCATGTCATGGTTTGCGCGTAAGGTCATGCGGTGTCTCTCGAACAGAATCTGCACATCTTAGCGCGCCGGCGCACCGGCGCTCAAGGGCAGCTTGGGCAGCGCTTTTGTCCGCTTTCATGCCGCCCCAATCGAGCGCGCACCGGAGCGCTAATGCAGCGTCAACACATCCATCACCGGCGGATTGAACAGCCGCAGCGGCAATGCCGTCTCACCCACGCCGCTGGTCACAAACACCGGCGGTGCGCCTGCGGTGACCGGCGCATGCAAGCCCTTGTCAAACGGCCCCTGCACCGGCAGCACCATTTTGTACAGCCATGGAATCCGGATCTGCCCGCCGTGGGTGTGTGCGGCCAGCACCAGTTTGACCGGCGGCGCGCGCATATCGAGAGCGGTATCGGGGTTGTGCGTCAGCAGCAGCAAGGGCCGGCTGCCTTGATAAGCGCGCGCCGCACGCAGGTCTTCGCGCCCGCTCCAGCGGTCGCCCACGCCGGCGATGGCAACAGCGCCACACTCCACAATCCGGTTCTCGATCAAACTCACACCGGCGCGCTCCAGCGCTTGATCCACCAGCGCAATCTCTTGCGCTTCGCCCAAGCCGGGCCCGAGTTCATGCCGGTCGTGATTACCGAGCACGGCATAGACCGGTTTGTTGATACGCTTCAAAGGGGCCAGCAGCGGATCGAGCGGAAAGCGCGGCGCATACAGAAAATCGCCCGCGATCAACACGCAGTCCGCCGTCTCGGCGTTGATCCGCGCCACCAGACGCTCCACAAACCCGGCCCCCTTGAACGCGCCCAGATGCAAATCGGATATCAACACCACACGGGCGCGCGCACCTGCCGCCAGCACGGTTTCCTCGCGCGCAATCCAGTTCGGCTCGACAAAGCGCATCCAGACAAACAACAGCGCCAGCAGCAGGCGCAGCGCCAGCGCCGCGCGGGCACGTTTCCGCCGGTAGGACCACAGCGCCCACAGCAGATACAGCCACACCAGATGGCTGGCTGCGAACAGGGTTTCGCACGTCGCAAGTTTCCAATCGGTCATGCGGGCATCAATGGTGAGGGCATTGGTTGCAAAGCAGGCGCTTGGGGCCAGGGGCTGAAGGCCGATGCTCGCACATCCGGCCGGGCCGGGAGGTCAACTGCCTCCGCTGCCCGCACTGCTTCAACCACCAGCCCGAAGCGTCCGCTCCGGAACCATCGCCCGCTATCACCGCACTGCGCTCAAGCGACATTGAGGGCCAGCATCACCACCACAAAACCGGAGGCGAGCGCGGTGCCGATACCGGCGGCGGCGGCCAGGCCCACGGTATTGAGGATATCGGCAGCCAACATCATTTCCGCAAGCGGCTGGGTTGGCTGGGGCAAGTCACTGCGCACAAATTTGTCGCGGGGCATGGTGTTCTCCTTCAGAGGTGGGTGGCGATGAAGGCATGCTGCGCCCCGAAACGGCAAAGCACATTGCAGAAAAGCGTGTGCATTGCCGATCAAATATGGCGAAAAAATGAATTTCACCCACTACGTGTCACGCGCGCGCGGGCATCGGCTATGCTGCATCCCATGCTGCGAACCTGCGGTGAACCCGCTGTAAACCCGCCCAACCACTCATCCACTTAACGCTCACCACTCACCTCATCATGGCCAAACGCATAGCCCTCATCGAAGACGACGCCGCGATCCGTGCCAACTACGCCGACGCGATCAAAAAGCACGGCTACGAGGTCGCCACCTTTGCCTCGCGCCCCGAGGCATCCGCCGCCTTCAAGTTGCGCCTGCCCGAGCTGGCCCTGATCGACATTGGCCTGGGGGCCGAACCCGATGGCGGCTTCACCCTGTGCCGTGAGCTGCGCGCGCAATCGCCCACGCTGCCGATCATTTTTCTGACCGCGCGCGATTCCGACTTCGATGTGGTGTCGGGTCTGCGCCTGGGTGCCGATGATTACCTCACCAAAGACGTGTCGCTGCCGCATTTGATGGCGCGCATCGCCGCCCTGTTCCGCCGCGCCGATCTGATGAACGAGCCCAAATCGCAGGAAGAAATTTTGGATCGCGGCCCGCTGCGGCTCGACCTCAAGCGCTTTCTCGCCACCTGGAACGAGCGCGAAATCGACCTCACCCTCACCGAGTTCTGGATGGTGCATGCGATGGCCAAATTTCCCGGCCATGTCAAAAACCGTGACCAGTTGATGGGCGAAGCCAAGATCGTGGTGGATGACGGCACCATCACCTCGCACATCAAGCGCCTGCGCAAAAAATTTATCGCCGCCGATGCCGCTTTTGACTGCATCGACACGGTGTACGGCATGGGCTACCGCTGGCGCGCTGGCGCGTAGGCGGCGCGCCCTGCCGCTCGCTCCGCCCCGCCGCTCCGCCCCGCCGCTCACCCCGCCCTGCTACGCTTGCCGCATGCTGCGTATCGGCCTCACCGCCAAACTCTTTCTGGTCACGCTCAGCCTCGCGGCCATTCCGCTGGTCGGCATCGGCTACGTGCGCGAGATGGAAGCACTGCTGGTGGAGCAGCAGGAGGCGAATTTGCTCGCCGCCGCACGCGCGATTGCCGCTGCGCTGAACGAGCGCCCCGCCCTGCTTCGTCTCAAACCGCAAGACCCGGCGCTGCGGCGCGAGAAGGAAGAAGCGATCACCGCGATGTTGGGCAACGGCAACGCCGCCAGCGCCGGTGCGCCGGTTGATGCGCCGGTTGATGCACCGGCGCCTTCGCAACCCGCTGCACTGGCGGCGGCGCAGTCCGCACCGCAAACCGCCACCCAGATCATCGCCACCGAAGAGCGCGCCGTGCCGCGCGCGGTGAGTGACGAGGTTGAGGCCATCGTCGCCTCGCTCAACCGCAAAGGCACGCGGGTGTGGATGATTGACAAGCGCTTTGCCTTGCTGGCGCTGGCTGGTACACTCAAAAACGATCCAGGCCACAGGCCGGAAACCGTTGGTGCGAGCGGGTCTGGCAACACCACCGGCCCGCAACCCTTGGGGGACAACGCTTCTGGCGCGATGACCTGTGGGAAACCGCCGAAACACTGCTGCTGCGCCCGCTCTACCAGCGCCTTCTCACGCGCCCGACCGAGCAGTTCGATGACTCCCTGCCGGAAGACGCCATCGTCAGCGGCAGCGAGGTCACCCGTGCGCTCAGCGGTCACGGCGCAACCCGCTGGCGCGCCACCCCAGACAACCGCGCGCGGGTGTTGTCAGCGGCGCATCCGGTGTGGGCCGCCAACGAAGTCGCTGCCGTGGTGGTGGTCGAAGAAACCGGCAACGCCATCGCCTCGTTCACTACCCGCGCGTTTGAAAAACTCATCACCGCCACCCTTGCGGTGTTTGCGCTGGTGGCCGGCGTGGTGCTGCTGTTTGCCACGCGTCTGGCGGGCCGGGTGCGCCGCCTGCGTGACGAGGCGGAGCATGCGGTCGATGCGCAGGGCCGGGTGCGCGCGCTCACGGCGGGTTCGACCGCGAGTGACGAAATCGGCGATCTCTCGCGCAGCTTTTCGCAACTGCTCGAACGTCTGGCGCAGTATCACGACTACCTTGAAAACCTCGGCGCGCGCATCACGCATGAGTTCCGCACCCCGGTCACGGTGGTGCGCTCGTCGCTCGACAACCTGGCGATGCAGCCGCTGCCGCCGGAGGCGCGCGAATACATGCAGCGCGCCAATGACGGGTTAAAGCGTCTCGACAACCTGATTTCGCGCATGGGCGAGGCGCGCCGCATCGAGCATTCGCTGCGCGATGGCGAGCGCACTGTGTATGACGCACGCGCGGTGGTGACCGGGTGCCTGGAAGGCTACCGCATGGCCGCGCCGCAGCAGTTGTTTGAAGCACGCATCGCAGAGGGCGCAATGCCGGTGAGCGGCTCGCCCGACTTGCTGGCGCAAGCGCTCGATAAATTAATTGCCAATGCAGCCGGTTTCGCCGCGCCCGATACACCGGTTACGTTGTCGCTAAGCGCTACCGGCGATGCGGTGTTGCTCGAAGTGGAAAACACCGGCCCGGGCTTGCCCGAGGGGCCGGCCGAGCGCTTGTTCGACTCGATGGTGTCGATTCGCCCCGAGGACGCGGCACCCGGCGAACCGCATCTTGGTCTCGGGCTATACGTGGTGCGGCTGGCGGCCCAGTTTCATCACGGCACCGCCACCGCGCGCAACCGTGCCGATGGAAGCGGTGCCATCTTCACTTTGCAGATGCCGCTGGCACGCTAATCTGGCGGTGTGGCCCGGTGAATTGTTTTCCGAACGCCGGCGGCGGTCTGATGATGTCCGGCTATTTTTGGTCCAGCCATTGCTGGCGCTCCGATCATGTCTGGCTACTTTTTGGCCGGCACCACGTACAGATACAAAACCCCTTTGTCGCTGCCATTGACTGCCTGCTTCAGCGGCTCATGCACGTCGCGTATCTGTTGCGGCATCCAGTCAGGAAACGCGTAGTCATGCGCGACGATGCGGGTCCCCGGCTTCAATTCGGCAAGCAGCTTTTCTTTCAGACGCGGTAACGCGCGCGGCAGCAGATAGACCGTCACCACCGTCGCACGCGAGGTATCAAACGTCCACAAATCCTGGCTGACAAACTGCGCCCGCGCCGCCACACCTTCCTGCTTCGCCGCGTCGTTTGCCAGCGCCACCAGCTTCACGTCAATTTCCACCCCGGTGCCGCTCGCCCCCATGCGCCGCGCGGCAGTGCGCACGATTCGGCCATCACCAGAACCGAGATCAAGCACGTGATCCTTCGCCGTCACGCCGCCCATTTCCAGCATGGCATCAACGATGGATTGCGGCGTTGGCACGTAGAGGCCGGCGTCGGCGGTTTGGGCGTGCGCAGGGACACCCGCCCACGCTGCGAACAATAGAAACAAAAACCATTTGCGCATTATTTCTCCTCTGTATTGAACTGACCGCACCGTCATAATGGGCACTTCCTGCAAGCAAGAT
>JANOYK010000422.1:0-4788 GCA_031428855.1 Burkholderiales bacterium
GGTGTATCCGCTCATCAAGGCCTTGCCTGGGCTTTTCTTCTGGCGGCAGCGCAACCGGATTTACAAGTGGTACGGCGAACTCAAATTTCTCGAAACCGACTTGGCCCGCGCCGACATGACGGCGGAGCAGCGCGCCACCCATCTGGCGCGGCTTGACACCATCGAATCCGAAGCGGCCGCGATGTGTGTGCCGCTGGCGTTCTCGGATCGCGTCTATACCTTGCGCGGACACATTGCCTATGTGCGTGACAAGCTGGGTGGCGCGCCGGCCTGAAACCGTTGGTGCGGGCGGGTTTGATTACGCCGCCTGGTTGCGCTGCTTCTGCTACAAAAACTCCAGTACCGCTGAGCGGCAGTCGATCTACTGCGCATCGTGCGCCAGCGCGAGGCGCTCACGCGGACGCGCCAGCGGCACCGCGAGAATTTCGCCGATGGTGGCCGCCGGGCCGTTGGTCATCATCACGCTGCGGTCCGACAGCAGCACTGCTTCATCGACATCGTGCGTCACCATCAGCACCGTGCTGCCGGTGGTGGTGACGATGCGCATCAGCTCGTCTTGCAGGTTGGCGCGCGTCAAGGCATCGAGCGCACCGAACAGCTCGTCGAGTTCATCGACGACGTTGTAGCCGAGGCCGGGCAGGCCCATGCGCAACGGCTCGGGCGCAGCAGGCGGCTCAAACAGAATCAGGGCACGCGGCATGGCAAACACCTTTGGTGTGCGTCATCAGTCATCATCAGTTGAGCAATCAACATGCCAGCGGACATACCAGCAGGCATACCAGCGGGCATACCAGCGGGCATACCAGCGGGCATACCAGCAGGCATACCAGCAGGCATACCAGCGCCCAACCGGTCACGTCACCTGAACAGCAATAGCGCCAGGATCACGGCTTTTCAGCGCGCGGCAATCCAGTACAGCAGCAGCAGATTGATCACAATCGATGTGATGCCCACCGCGCGCCAAAAGGCGAGCGGGTCGCGCTCGGCATACGGCGTGGCACGTTGCACCGGCAAGAGGCCTGCTTCGCCTCGTTCGAGGGCAAGCACGAATTCTTCCGCTGTCTCAAAGCGCTGTTTGCCCTCACGCGCCACGCCCTTGAGCAGCACGCGCTCTAACCACACCGGAATGTCGCGGCGCCAGCGTGATGGTGCCGCGGGTTCACCAAACTTCGGTGTTTGAAACGGTTCGATCTCGCCATACGGGTAGTGGCGCGTGAGCATATGAAACAGCGTGACGGCGACGGCGTAGAGGTCCGTCGTTGCGTCCGGCTCGCCGCCGTCGAACAACTCCGGCGCGAGATAGCTGGGCGTGCCGGCGCGCGGTGCGTGCGGTGTACCGTCGGCGTGTGCGGCGACGGCAGCCACGCCCAGATCGAGAATGCGCAATTCACCGCCGCTGTCGATATGAATGTTGGCCGGCTTGATGTCCCGGTGCAGCACCGAGAGGCGATGCAACGCGCCCAGGCCCTTGAGCAATTGCACGCCGCCACGCACTGCATCGGGAATACTCATGTGGTAATCCGCGTCAAGCATCTGCTGCCAGGTGCTGCCCGCGTGCCAGCTCATGGCGAAATACAGTTGCGTGCGCCGCCCGGCGGCGAGCGGCACGTATTGCGGGAAATGGCGCGACACCACGCGGCGCGCCAGCCACTCTTCGCGCGCAAACGCTTCGATTTCGCCTTTGTCTTCGGCCAGGCGCGGATGCAGGGTCTTGAGCACGACGGTCTGGCCGCCGCTGCCGTCGCGCGCGGTGTAGAGCAGGGTGGTGCGCGATTCGGCCAATACATTCTGAATGACGAATCCATCCATGCTCTGGCCCGGCTTGAGTTTGGCCGGCACCGGCAGCGCGCGGCTGGCGGCGTTGACATCCTGCGCGCCCGCTTGCGGCAGGCTATCGGCGCGCACCACCAGGGCCGAGGCGTTGTCTTGTGAGCCGCGCGCCAGCGCTGCCTCAGCCAGCGCCTGCGCCAGCGTCTGCGGCTGCTGATGTACGCGCAACATGTCGGCCAGCGTGCGCTCGCGCAACGGTTCCCACACGCCATCGGTGAGCAGAATGAAGGTGTCCCCCTCCTGCACTTCGCCTTCAGAAAAATCGAGGTGCAGCCGGTCGTCCAGACCAATGCCGCGCGTGAGCACATGGTCCATGCCGGCCCGGTCCCACACATGGTCGGTGGTCAGTTGCGTGAGCGTGCCGCCGCGCGCGAGATAACAGCGGCTGTCGCCCACGTGGGCCACGCAATAACGCTGGCCGCGCAACACCAGGGCCGTGAGCGTGGTGGCCATGCCGCTCCATTCGGAATGCGCACGCGCCTGCGCCATCACCCAGCGGTTGATCGCATTGGCCACGCGGTCAATTGCGAGCGGCGTCTCCCAGGTATCCGGCGTGGCGTAGTAGTCGGACAGCAGGCCGCGCACCGCATACTCGGCCGCTTCGCGCCCGCCGCCGTGGCCCGACACACCATCGGCAATCGCCGCCAGCACACCCTTGCTGGCCAGCTCGTCGCCCTGCGGCACGATCATGCCGAGAAAGTCCTCGTTGCGCGGGCGCGCGCCCGCCAGCGAAGCGTGGCCGGTGCTGACGCTTAAAGGCATGGCTGACTATAGCGCGGCGGCGTGCCGCCAGACCGCAATAACCGGCAGGAGCGTGATTTCATATTTTCGCGGTGGTCATCTGCGCCGAACCCCAAGTGGTGCGCCAGCGCGTCTTTACCGCCGTCAATCCCACCAGCGCCACAATCGCCAGCGCGGCAAAAATCAAAAACCCGGTCTGATAGCTGCCGGTGAGCTGCTTGGAATAGCCCAGGCTCGACGCCAGATAAAACCCGCCAATGCCGCCGGCCATGCCGACCATGCCGGTCATCACGCCGATCTCCTTGCGAAAACGCTGCGGCACCAGTTGAAACACCGAGCCATTGCCCATCCCTAAGCACAGCATGGCGGCCACGAATACAGCGAGTGCGGCATATTGCGAATCGAGACCAAAGCTGACGATGAACAGCAGGAACGAGGCCAGCACATACATGAGTGACAGCGACTTGATGCCGCCGATGCGGTCAGCAATTGCGCCGCCCAAGGGACGGAACATCGAGCCGGCAAACACGCAGGCCGCAGTGTAAAAACCGGCGGTCACGGCAGGCAAACCGTATTGGGTGTTGAAGTAAATCGTCAGGGAAGAAGCCAGGCCAACAAAGCCGCCGAAGGTGACGCTGTAGAAAAACATGAACCACCAGGCGTCACGGTCGCGCAGCACCTTGAGGTATTCGGCCAGTGGTTTGGGCGGCGGGCATTCGGGGCTGTCTTTGGCCACGATCAGGTAAAAGAGGAACACCGGCACCAGCGGAATGAGGGCGAAGCCAAACACGTTTTGCCAGCCGTACCACTGCGCGAGAGTCGGTGCGAACAATGCGGCCAGCACCGTGCCCGAGTTGCCGGCGCCAGCGATGCCCAGGGCTGTGCCCTGATGCTCGGGCGGATACCAGCGCGACGCCAGTGGCAGCGCCACCGCAAACGACGCGCCGGCCACGCCGAGGAATATGCCGAGCAGCAACACTTGTTCATAGCTTTTGACGCCAACGATCCACGCGAACGCGAGCGCGGCAATCACGATCACCTGGCCGATGGCCCCGGCCATTTTGGGTTTGAGGTGATCGACCAAAATGCCCATGACCATGCGCAACAGCGCACCGGCCAGCACCGGGGTGGCGACCATCATGCCTTTTTGCGAGGCGTTCAGGCCAAGGTCTTTGGCGATCTGCACGCCGAGCGGGCCGAGCACCACCCACACCATGAACGCCAGATCGAAATAGAGGAACGCTGCCAGCAGCGTGGGCGGGTGTCCGGCTTTCCAGAAAGACGCTTTCATCACTTCATCTCCATTGATGCAGCACACGGCTGTGTGTGCGATAGAGGGGCTATTGCAAGGCACATGCCAGCCCGGCATGGCAGGACGACCGGACACTCATCGGCCCAAGAGCCGCTATGGGAGCGGGTTTCAGGCCGATGGCCCGCTTTTGCCCCGGCGCACTGTTGCGGTGCGGTAACGGCAATCGTGGTGCGCGGCAGCCGCGCCAATGGCGTCATTAATTGCCCCGATAATCACGCCCATGACAACCTGGTTCGTGTTTAACGGCGATGCCGATGGCCTGTGCGCGGCGCATCAACTGCGTCTGGCGGGCGGCGAACAACCGCAGCCTGCGCAGGTCATCACCGGGGTCAAGCGCGACATCGGCCTGCTGGCGCGCTGTGAGGCCGGCCCAGGAGACAGCGTGTGGGTGGCCGACATTTCGCTCGACACCAACCGTGCCGCGCTCGAACGCCTGCTCGCGCGCGGGGTGCAGGTCATATGGTTCGATCATCACTATGCTGGGGCGATTCCTGTGCATGCCAATCTGCGCACGCATATCGACACCTCGGCAGCAGTGTGTTCGAGTTTGTTGGTGGATCACCATCTCGCAGGGCGCTATCGTGCCTGGGCGGTAACGGCGGCGTTTGGTGACAATCTCGATGAGCCGGCGCGCGATGCAGCGCGCAGCATTGGTTTGACTCCAGAGATACCCGAGGCCGTCAACCCGCTCGCCGCTCTGGCCGAGCTAGGCGTGCTGATGAACTACAACGCCTACGGCGACACCGTGACCGATTTGCAGGTCAACCCGGCGCAGTTGTTTGAGCGCATCGCGCCGTTTGCGGATCCGCGCGAGTTTCTCGCTCATGACACCTTTGCCCAAGACCTGCGCGCCGCCATGCAGGCCGACCTCGCCGCTGCGCACGCTGCGCCGTTATTGATGGACA
>JANOYK010000423.1:0-4522 GCA_031428855.1 Burkholderiales bacterium
GTCCTGCGGGAACTGGTCCGAGTCGGATTCGAGGTTGCGGCGCAGCGCCCGCGCGGTGCGCTGGTCCGAGCCGGGCGCGCGCCCGAGGCCGAGGTCGATGCGGCCCGGATAGAGTTCGGCGAGCGTGCCAAACGCTTCAGCCACCACCAGCGGCGCGTGATTGGGCAGCATGATGCCGCCCGAGCCGACGCGGATGCGCTGCGTGCCCGACGCAAGGTGCCCCACGATCACCGCCGTGGCCGAGCTGGCAATGCCGGGCATGTTGTGGTGCTCGGCGACCCAGTAGCGCGCAAAGCCGAGCGACTCGGCGTGCTGCGCCGTGCGCAGAGCGATCTGGAGGGCATCGCCCACGGTGCCGCCCTCGCGCACGGCGACGAGATCGAGCATGGACAATTTGATGTTCTGGAGGGCGCTCATGGTGTTGCCGTGTCTTTGCAGTGGTGATTCGATGCGCTGGTGCAAGGCCAGGGACAAACCCCCATCAGCCCCTTGCGGAGTTCCCTAGCTGCCAGCGCGCAGGCGCGCACTTTACCGCAATGACTCCACGCCGCCGCCCGCCTTGCCGCCCACCTCGCCACCCAGATTGACTGGCACGCGCCTGTGATTCAATACGGCCATGACCCTTCCGGCAGAGCGCCGATGCGCAGCCCGTGGTCCAGGGGCCGGTCACGCTGTCGGCAGCGCAACGGCAGTTCATTCAAGGCTGGATGGCCAGTCACCGGGCTGGCTGGTCAGCACGCTACGCGCCGACGCCGACACCCGATTGGTGTCTGCGCCTCGATGCGCCGCAGGATAAGGCGGTCTCGCTGTGCCGCTACGATGGCACAGTGGTGCTGCGCGGTATCGGCCCCGAAATGGAACGCACCCTGTCGGCGCAAGACCTGATGCTGTTTGCGCGCGAGATCGAGGCAGCACGCAGCTAGCGCGAAGGAATCAAGGCAGACCGGCCGCACCGGTCCACGCCATGCGGGTTTTCGGCCACCATCGGCGGACAATGGCTCCCACCAAGGCTTTCAACAACGCTGCCGCACCGGCCAACACCCGCCCGGTCTTAATTGGCGTCGCGCATTTCGAACGCGCCGCCTTTGATTTGGGCGCGATACTGTTTTTTGCCGTCGGACAGATCAATGTCCTCGCCGCGCACGCGCCCGGTGACTCTGCGCAATGTGGTACCGCTTTTGAGCGTGCCAGTCAGCATCTGAAATTCCTGCTTGAGTGTCAGTTCACCCTGCGGAACCTGATAAGTGCCGGCCACGTCACGCGGCACCAGCCAGTACAACACCTTGCAGTACGAAATGTCGCAACCGGGCTGCCCGGCCAGATCGGCGGTGGCGTCCGGCTCCCACTCCGCCATCGTGAAGGTGTTCGACACAATGCGGGTGCCGGGCTTGAGTGCCAGAATTTTCGGGCGCAGCCTGAGGTTGAGTTCGGGCAGCAGGAACATGGTGACCACACTCGCCTCGGCGAAGCTGGTCTCGAACAGATCGGCCTTGATGAAATTGGCCTGTGTCGCGACACCGGCTTTGTCAGCAACGCGGCGCGACAACTCCACCATGTCCGGGTTGTATTCGATGCCGAGCGCGCGCGCGCCTTTCTGCGCCGCCGTAATCACGGTGCGGCCGTCGCCGGAACCGAGATCGATCACATAGTCTTGCGCCGTCACACGCGCCAGTTCAAGCATCTTGTCGACCACCACCTGCGGCGTCGGCACCCACACCACGTCCTTGCCGTGCTGGCCGGAGTGGGGTTCGAAGGTGGCGGCATTCTGCGCAGGCTTGTCCTGCGCATGGGCCAGACCGGCCCCGGATGCGATCAGGGCGGCAGCGAGAGTGAGCAAAGCAAATCGGGACATCGGTCAATACCTCCGGTGGCGGCTACGGGATCAATGCAAGCTGGCAAATTATGCCGCAAGGCTTGGGCGGCAAATCGGAGAGAATGCCGGACTAAATCAAAACATCAGGAAAACTTCAGGAAAATATCCGGCATGCGCCCCGAAGATTTGGAACTGCTCGTCACCCGTGAAATGCCGTTTGGCAAACACAAAGGCCGTCTGATCGCTGACCTGCCCGGCAATTATCTGAACTGGTTCGCCCGCAGCGGATTTCCGCCTGGTGAAATTGGCCGTTTGCTCGCACTGATGCAAGAGATTGATCACAATGGGTTGACCGACATTCTGGCGCCCTTGCGGCCGCGCGCGGGGTATTGAGCGATGTCGATTGACAACCAGATCGAGATCCCGCAATCGTTCATGGCGCTCTACCTTACGCCGGGCCGTAGCGCGCCCAGTGCGCCGCAGGGGATTGTTATCGCGCGCTACGAGCAATGTGAAGACATGGCCTGCACGCTGACCGAGCCTGCCCAGACCGCGGCCTTCAAGCAAAACCTCAGTGCAACCGACGTGCTGGCGCGCTGCCATCAAGGCTTGCTGGCCAGCCCTGCGGCGTTCACCGGCAAGGAAGCCGCGTGGGTCATTTGCCGGCTCGCGGAATTGCTCGGCTGGGATGCGCCCGCCTCGATCAACAGTGCCGGTGATGCTGCCGCTGACGCGTCCTCCAGCGCCGGCCGGCTGCGATGAGTCAGCCCCAGCCCGCCAATCCGCTGCACGGCATCACCCTTGAGCAGATGCTGACGGCGCTGGCCGATGGCATCGGCTGGGCCGCGATGGGGCAAGCCGTGCCAATCCGCTGCTTCACGCACGACCCGGGCATGGCGTCAAGCCTGCGGTTTTTGCGGCGCACGCCGTGGGCCCGCGCACGGGTCGAAGCCCTCTACAAAAAGTACACTGCGTCCCACCCTCCCCGCTAACGGAACCACTCCCCATGAAACTGACCCTGACCTACGCCCCGATCGCCTGTTCGCTGGTGCCCTACATTCTGCTCACCGAGGCAGGCGCCGAATTTGAGGTAATGCCGGTCAACCTGCCTCTGGGCGAACAGCACGGGGCCGCCTATCTGCGTCTGAACCCCAAGGGCAAGGTGCCGGCCCTCATCATCGACGGCGCAGTGCTGACCGAAAATGTCGCGATCCAAATCTGGATTGCGCGCCAGTTTCCGCAGGCGCAGCTGCTGCCTGCCGATCCGATCGATTACGTGCGCGCGATCTCGGTAATGGCCTGGTGCGCAGCCGGCATCCACCCCAAACTCACCCAGCAGCAGCGCCCGGAGCGCTATTGCGAGCTGCCTGATTCGGCAGACAGCGTGCGTGCCCTCGGCTCGCACTCGCTGTTCGAGTTGTTTGACATCGCCGAAACCATGCTGGCCGGGCGTGAGTGGTTTTTCGATCACTTCACCTGCGCCGACGTTTACTTTTACTGGTGCTTCCGGCGCGGCTCGCTGTTCAAGCCGGACGTATCCGGTTTCAAACACTGCGTGGCGCACATGAAGCGCATGGAGCAGCGCTTAAGCGTGCAGAAATTGCTCGCGTATGAGCAGCAGGTGCAGGCCGGCTTTGCCAAAGCGGCATGACAATGCAAACTGAAAAACCCGCTACGGTGCCAGCCGGTGCATTGGCTGGCGTGCGTGTGGTGGACATGACCTCGGTCGGCATGGGGCCGTGGGCGACACAGATGCTGGCCGACATGGGGGCCGACGTCATCAAGGTCGAAGCGCCGCAAGGCGGCGACATGTTCCGCCATGCCCATCCGCAACGCCACACCGGCATGAGCCACGCGTTTCTCAACCTCAACCGCAACAAGCGCAGCATCGTGCTCGATGCCAAGCTCGAACCAGACCGCACCGCCCTGCTCACCCTGATCGAACGCGCCGATGTGTTTGTGTCCAACGTGCGCCCGCAAGGGCTGGCGCGCCTCGGGCTGGACTACCCGTCACTGCAAGCGCGCCATCCACGGCTGATCTACTGCGGCTGCTACGCCTATGCCGAGGCCGGCCCTTATGCCGGGCGCACTGGCGTCGACGACACGATTCAGGCCGCCAGCAGCATGGCGTGGTTTCAGGGCGGCGCCGACGGCCCGCCACGCTATGTAAAGAGCATCGTCGCCGACAAGGTCGCCGCCATGTGGGTAGCGCAGTCGATTGCGATGGCGCTTTACGCGCGCGAGCGCAGCGGCGTCGGCCAGGCGATTGAAGTGCCGATGTTCGAATCGCTGGTGGCGTTCATGATGGTCGAACACATGGGGGGCCGCAGCTTCGTGCCGCCACTCGGCCCGGCTGGTTACAACCGCGTCACGGCCGACTCGCGCAAGCCGTTCAAAACGCGCGATGGCCATATTGCCGTGGTGCCCTATTCGGATACACACTGGCGCAAATTCTTTGCGTTGGCCGGCTGCACGGCGCTCGCCGCTGATGCGCGCTTTACCACTCTGTCCGACCGCAATCGCAACATCGATGCGCTCTACACGCTGATC
Organism: Burkholderiales bacterium; assembly: GCA_031428855.1. GTDB lineage: Bacteria > Pseudomonadota > Gammaproteobacteria > Burkholderiales > JAEUOS01 > CANJDH01. The sequence continues at coordinate 4,364 of JANOYK010000423.1, forward strand.
GAACCGGTGTTCGCAGAACGCAGCAACGCCGAATGGAGCGCTCTGTTGCAACAAGCCGACCTGCCCTACGCGGTGGTCAATTCGGTTGACGACCTGCTGCTGGACCCGCACCTGCAGGCAGTCGGTTTCTGGCACACCATGCAGCACCCCACCGAGGGC
>JANOYK010000424.1:0-3645 GCA_031428855.1 Burkholderiales bacterium
TTGATGGCCTGAAATCCTTATCCACCAAGGGTTTCAGGCCAATGGCATTGCGGGTTTTTAGCCCGTTTTATCCGCTATGAGTGTTGGCTCGAATTGCCAGACAGAGCGGCCTCACACCGGATGACCTGTAGCTCGCGCTGCGAGCGCGAAATATTTGGCGCTTCGCCATCATGACCAATTAAATGGCTGCGCTATACTACATTTTTTTAAATGTAGTATAGATGCCATGAGTGAAGCCTACTCTGAGCTTTCATCCGTCGCGCAGACCGCTTACGCGCAGTTATTCGAGTCGGCCCAGGCGCGGCACATGTTGCGGCCGGCGGGTGATTTGAACGGAAGTTTCGCTAAAAAAGATGTCAAGGGAACCTCGTACTGGTATTTTCAGTATCGGGACATTGATGGAAAAGTCCGGCAGATTTACGTCGGGCCCGATAACGATCGGGTTCAGCAACTCATTAAAAAAAGGGGGACGCCCTCGATCGCCCCCATCGACCGCCTCGCTGCATCGGCGGTTGCGTTGGGTTGCGCACCGGTCCTCCCCAAGCATTTCCGCATCATCCGCAGACTAGCCGAGTACGGCTTCTTCAAGGCTGGTGGCGTGCTGATCGGCACGCATGCGTTCATTGCAATGGGGAACATGCTGGGCGTCCACTGGGCCGATGGTGCCCGGACCCAGGATGTCGATTTTGCCCATGCAGGGAAAAGCATTTCCATCGCTCTTCCATCCGACATTCGTATCGATGTCCACAAGGCAATCGATTCCCTTGAGATGGGATTCCTTCCGATCCATTCGTTCAATGGCAGCTCCGGGGCCAGTTACCTGAACCCGGACGAGCCGGAACTCAAGATTGACTTTCTGACGCCGCTGACCCGTGCAGGCGCAAAGCCTTTCGACTTCAAGGAACTCAACATCGCGCTGCAACCGCTCAAGTTCATGGAGTTCTCTCTGGAGGAAACCACCCAAGGGGCTATCTTCTCGCGAGAAGGCGCACTGCTCGTCAATTTGCCGTCACCGATTCGCTACGGGCTGCACAAATTGATTGTGTATGGTGAGCGTGAAGGGGCCTACCGGACCAAATCCTTAAAGGACATCATGCAGAGCAATGCAATCCTGTCCTATTACGCCCGGCACATGCCAGAAGCGTTGAGCCGCAATCTGGATGACTTGCTCAGCCGGGGACCTGGCTGGCGAAAACGCGCCGAGCATGGCATCAAAGCCGTCCTGCGTCTTAACCCCGGCCTTGAGACAGTGTTGCTGCGGCCATCCGCGCAACGCGGGGCACGCAATACCAAGACCCGGAATACGTCACGCCCGCCTGGGTAACGTGACGATAGCGTGACGATCATCTGATCGCCTGCTGGCGCGGGCAAGCCGGATTGCACCGTACGCACGGCGGGTGACGCAATTTTTCTACGCGGATGAATTCGGCGCACCAATTCTGAAGCGGCATTCCAGGCTATTTTTTATCTGACGGCACTTTTGCCGCAAGCAACAGCGCCGCCGCAATCGCCATCACGCCCAACACCGTGAAAGCAAGCACGTAACTCCCCGACACCGTCACCAGCAACGCAGCGGCGGACGGTATCAGCAGCACGCCGCTAAACATCGCCGCTGAACCCAGGCCAGTGGCTTCGGTGCGATGGGTGCCACCGATGCGGGCAAATTCGGCATAGCCGAGACCGGTAAAACTGTTGGCGCTTGCGCCCGCCACGGCGCAGGCCAGATACACCAGCGCCACCGGCCATTGCGGACCGAAGTGGCCAGCCAGACAGGCCATCACGCCCATTGCCAGCCCTTGCACGACGATCAGGCGGCGCGCGCCCACACCGGTGTCGGCGAGCCAGCCCCACAGCGGGCGGCATACCAGACCGGCCATTTGATACAGCGCCAGCGCCTGCCCCGCCGCGACCAGACCAAACCCGGCGTGACTGGTCAGTTGCACGGTGATGAAGGCGACGAAGCACAGTTGCAAGCCGGAGAAGACAACGCTCGCTATCGACAGGCGGCGCAATTCAACGTTGGTGCGCAGCATCTCGATGACGGCGCGCCCACTGCCGCTGCGCGGGCGTGGCACTGCGCCCGGCTGTGCGTCCCAGCGGCGGCGCGGCGCTTCGAGCAGGAGCAACGAGACCGCGATGACCGCAGCCAAACCGAGCAGCGTTGGCTGCCAGCCGAAGCGCAGCGCGGCGGGCGGCATCAACAAGGCGGCGAGCACGCCACCCATCGGCACGCCAATCTGGCGGATCGACAACACCAGGTTCATGATGCGCGGCGGCGTGCGCGGCACCAGCAGGTGCGCGCCCACTGGCGCGGTAGCGCCATAGGTGCAGCCGAGCACCACTGCGCCCAAGGCAAACGCTGCGAGACTGGCGCTGGCGCTGATGAGCAACATCGCTGCGGCTGCCGCCAGCACCGCTTGACAGATGCGCACTGCGCCGAAGCGGTGGATCGCGCTCGCTGCCAGCAGGGACGAGGCGATGCCGGTGCCGTACACCAGCGAGATGAAGTAACCCGCGAACACGCCATCGACGCCCAGATCACGCCCAATCGCCGGGGCCAGCGCGGGGATGGCGAATACCGCCATGGTGGCGAGCGTCTGCATCGCCGTTGTGACGACCAGCGGCCAGAGCGGGAACGTTGGCAGCGGCGGCGCAGCGTTGCTTGATTGATCCGGCATGCTGGGTCAACTACGCCTACGCAGCCGCAATCATGTCCGCAGCCTTTTCGCCGATCATCAAGGTGCCCGCGTTGAGGTTGGCTGACGGAATCATCGGCATGATGGAGGCGTCGGCGACGCGCAGGCCTTCAATGCCGTGGACCCGCAACGCGTCATCGACCACCGCATCTTTTTGATTTTGAAATAGGGCAACACGTGCTGATAGCCCCAGCCGTGATTGCCCGCTTGCTCCCAACTGTCGAAATCGTTGGGTTGACCGCGGTTGTAGATGTGGCCGTTGATGGAGCCGGAACCGCCGAGCGTCTTGCCGCGTGCATGATTGACGGCGCGCCCGTTCAAGCCGGGGCTGCCGATGCCTTGGTACATCCAGTTGATGGCGGGATTGCGCAGGGTGTAGAGCACGCCCGCGGGAATGTGAATCAAGGGATTGCGGTCGGGCGGGCCGGCTTCGAGTACGCAGACGCTGAATTTGCCCGGTTCGGACAGGCGTCCGGCCACTACCGAACCGGCGGTGCCGGCACCGATGATGATGTAGTCGTAGGTTTCTTCGCTCATGGGATCAATCGGTTTGCCGCCGTTACCGATCGCGCTCAATCGCGCTTCAGGTCACGATAAAAATTCTCGTGGCTGCCCAGCAACAGCAGCACGCGTGTTGTTGGATCCCATTCATACGCCAGCAAAACCTCTTGGCGGTTGAGTGGGAATTGGTAGACGTGGACGCTGGCGAGATCGCCTTTCTTCGCCGCACCGATTTCAGGGTTGGCAATGATCAGACGCACCGCATCGTCCACAGCGGTCTGTTGGCCGGCGGAGAGTTTTTTGTAGACCCGCTTGAAGGCGGGCATTTGCAGAACAGTGACGTCAGCCATGCCGGCGCGCGACGCTTGCTTTGGCTGCGGCTTGCGTGGCTCGTGGCTTGGCTGCTTGCTTGGCTGGCTTCGCCGCAGGCTTGAGTGCGGGCTTGAGT
>JANOYK010000425.1:0-2089 GCA_031428855.1 Burkholderiales bacterium
CTCACCGGCTTTCATCAGGCCAATCTCGGCGGTGATTGAGGTGCCAGCGCGTCCGGCAAACAGCAGTGCGGTAATCACCGGCCCGAGCTCGCGCACCAGCGAAAGTGCCACCAGAAGCCCAAGCGCCTGCTCGGAGCCATAGCGCTGCAGCGTGTTGTAGCCCTGCAAACCAAGCACAAAGCCGACAAACAGGCCAGACACCACGATGATGATCAGCGAATAATTGCCGATGAAATGAATCTGACCAATCGTCAGGCGCAGCCGCCGGAACGCCAGGCCCGACTGGGCCAGCAACAAGCCGAACAGACGCGCGCCCGCACCCAGCTTGACCACGCTATCGACCACTCCTTGGCCCAGCCCGCGCACCATCCGCATCATGGCGGCGGCCCTGCACTGGCGTTCTTGCTGTGCCCCGCGCTGCGGTCAGCTGGTTGGTCAGCCCCGTGGCCAGCCCCCAGCCCCAGATCAGCCGCATAGTCCGCTGCGGGGTAGTGAAACCGCACTGGGCCATCGGGCGCACCCGAGACAAACTGCCGCACGTAGGGCAATTCCGACGCGCGAATCTGATCCGGCGTGCCCTGCGCCACAATTTTTCCTTCGGCCAGAAAATACACGTAATCGACGATGGCAAGCGACTCCTCCACATCGTGCGTGACGATGATCGAGGTCGCGCCAAGCGCGTCGTTCAAGCGGCGGATCAGATTGGCAGTGACGCCAAGCGAAATCGGATCGAGGCCGGCAAACGGCTCGTCGTACATGATGAGTTCGGGATCAAGCGCAATCGCGCGCGCCAGCGCCACCCGCCGCGCCATCCCGCCCGAAATTTCAGACGGCATCAAGGCCGCCGCGCCGCGCAAGCCCACCGCATTCAATTTAAGCAACACCAGGTCGCGAATCGTCTCTTCGGCCAGACGGGTGTGCTCACGCAGCGGGAACGCCACATTGTCGAACACCGACATGTCGGTGAACAATGCGCCAAACTGAAACAGCATGCCCATGCGCCGCCGCAGCCCAAACAACGCCTGATGCCGCAGTGACGGCACCTCAAGGCCGCCGACCCGCACCGAACCGGCCTGGGGTTTGATCTGCCCGCCGAGCAGGCGCAAGATGGTGGTTTTGCCGCTGCCTGACCCGCCCATCAACGCCACCAGTGATCCCTTGCGCAGCTTCAGATCAACGCCCTCCAGAATCCGGCGTCCCGGCGCGCCCGTGAGCGTGGGGTAACCGAATGAGACGGCTTGCAAGGCGACGAATTCTTGTTCGACTGACACGATAGGAACGGGTAAGGTCCGAAATTGCGCCGCGCATCCGGCATGGTGTGATTTTATCAGCCAGTGCCTGCGCGTGCGGTATAGTCCGCGCAACATGCAGGCATTCGCGCTCAACCTGGCACCCAAACCGGCGCTCCAACCCGCGCTCCATTTTGACAATGTGTCCAAACGCTATGGGCCAGGCCCGCTCATTCTCGACCGGGTATCGTTTGCCGTCGAACCCGGCGCGTTTTTCGGTCTGGCCGGTATCAACGGCGCCGGCAAAACGTCTCTTATCAAATGCCTGCTCGATCTGGCAGACTTTTCAAGCGGGAACATTTCCATTTTCGGCGCGCCCAGCCGCGATTTTGCATCGCGGCGCAGACTGAGTTTTTTGCCGGAGCGCTTCATGCCGCCGCACTATCTCACCGGACGCGATTTTCTGCGCATGATGGCAGCGCTGCAGCGCCATGCCCATGATGAAGCCACTGCGCGCGGCATGTGTGAAAAACTCGATCTGCCGCTTGACGCGCTCACTCTTCCGGTGCGGGCGTTCTCCAAAGGCATGACACAAAAGCTGGGTCTGGCCGCGACGTTTCTGGCCCAAGCCGATTTACTCGTGCTGGACGAACCCATGAGCGGGCTGGACCCCAAGGCGCGGGCGCTGGTCAAAGACCAGTTGCTGTCCCTGCGCAGCACGGGCCGCACCCTGTTTTTCACCTCACATCAGTTGGCCGATGTCGAGGAACTTTGTGACCGCGTAGCGATTCTGCACCAGGGGCAGGTAGCGTTTGGCGGCACGCCGCAAGAGCTGCTGGGCAACACCGGCGCGCCAAACC
>JANOYK010000426.1:0-3353 GCA_031428855.1 Burkholderiales bacterium
CTGGCCGCATCCGAATCTCGCCGCGATTCCGGATGATGGCGCGTTGACTGATTTACTCTCCGGCATTGCGCCTGCTGCGGCGGCGCTTAAAGCGGTGCTGGTGGATAACCCGGCGCAGTTTTACCGGTTCGGAAAACGGTAACACGCAGGAGAGCCGCCCGCACCAAGGGTTTTCGGGCGGCTTCCATGAAGGTTACGGTGCCGCCACTGCCATCGCATTGAGTTGAGTGTCCGCTATCGGCGCATTTTTTTCAGGCGCACGCCTTTGACCGCGATGTCGCGGGAGAGCATCAGGCCATCTTTGAGGCCACGCTGGCGCGCAAAAGCAGGATTGCCTCGACCCTGCTCACCGCCCACATCGAGCGTACCGGCAGCCATATTTTGGCCAGCATGCGCGACTAAGCGGTAGCAAGGAGCGCCCCCGCCACGCATGTTGCGGCGCACCTGAAAGTGAAATATCCGGCAAGCGTGCGCCCGCGTATGGTGCATACCTTATGATTGCACCCTGTCCGTCAATGCAGCACACAGATTGGCGTGCCGTGGCGGCCCGGTTGCAGTGCCGCCATCGTGCGTTGACGAGATCGTTGGCACAAAGTCTGCATTGATAAACCTGATGTACCCCACTGTGTCATTCCCCTTTTTTGGAGGTAACACGATCATGCATCCCCCGTTTTCCCGCTTGTCCGGTTTGTCCCGCCTGGCAGCCATCGGCACCACCGCTGCCGTGATTGCCACCCTGGCCGCACCGCTGGCGCTCATCGCTCCCGCAGCGCTGGCCCAAGGCACGCTGCGCATCGGCATGACCGCTGCCGACATCCCCGCCACCACCAGCCAGCCGGACTCCGGCTTTGAGGGCAACCGCTTCACCGGCTGGACCTTGTTTGATGGCCTGACGATGTGGGATTTGTCGTCGGCCGAGAAACCTTCGGTGGTGATTCCCGGTCTGGCCGAAAGCTGGGCGGTGGATGCGAAGGACAAGACCAAGTGGATTTTCAAATTGCGCAAGGGCGCGAAATTTCATGACGGCACCGATGTCAACGCCGATGCGATCGTGTTCAATTTCGAGAAGGTGCTGAAGAAGGACGCACCGCATTACGACGCGCGTCTGGTCGGCCAAACCCTGCCGCGCATGCCGACGCTGGCCAGTGCGCGCAAGATCGACGACTCGACGGTGGAAGTGTCGTCGAGCGAGCCTGATTCGTTTTTGCCGATCAACCTGACCAACCTGTTCATCGCCAGCCCCACCGCATGGGCCAAAGCGAAGAGCTGGACCGAGTTTGCCAAAGCCCCGGTCGGTTCCGGCCCGTGGAAATTTGTGCGCCTGGTGCCGCGTGAACGCCTGGAGCTTGAGCGCAATGGTGCCTACTGGAACAAGGCGCGTGTGCCTAAAGCCGACAAGCTGGTGCTGATACCGATGCCGGAAGGCAATACGCGCGTCAACGCGCTCTTGTCGGGCCAGGTTGATTGGATCGAAGCGCCGCCGTCCGATTCGATTGCGCAGTTGAAGTCGCGCGGCTACCAGATCACCAGCAATCCTTACCCGCACACCTGGCCGTGGCAGTTTTCGTTTGTCGAAGGCCACCCCACTGCCAATCTCAAGGTGCGCCAGGCAATGAATCTGGCGATTGACCGCGACGGCATCCGCCGCCTGCTTGGCTTCAATGGCCTGCCAGCCAAAGGCGTGGTGCCACCGGGCCACCCCTGGTATGGCAATCCGAAGTTCGACATCAAATACGACCCCGAAGGCGCGAAGAAACTGCTGGCCGAAGCCGGCTACGGCCCAGGCAAGCCGCTCAAGGTGAAGGTGCAGATTTCTGCGTCCGGCTCCGGTCAGATGCAACCCCTGGCGATGAACGAGTTCATGCAGCAGAACTTGAAAGCGGTCGGCGTTGAGGTCGAGTTTGACGTGATGGTGTGGGAGACCTTGTTCAACAACTGGCGCGTCGGCTCGAAAGACCCGAAGTCGAACGGCGCACATGCGATCAACGTCTCGTTCGCCACGCAGGACCCGTTCTTCGCGTTTGCGCGTTTTTACGACAGCCGCATGGTGGCACCGCGCTCGGTCAACTGGGGCTGGGTGCAGGATCCGGAATTCGACAAATTGGTAGCAGCGGCACGCGGCGAGTTCGATGCCAAAAAACGTGATGTGGCGATCTCGAAACTGCACGAGCGGGTGGTCGATCAGGCCGCCATGCTGTTTGTGGTGCATGACACCGGCCCGCGCGCGCTCTCACCCAAGGTGAAGGGCTTTGTGCAGTCGAAAAACTGGTTCCAGGATTTGTCGCCAGCCTATATTCAGTAAGCGTTTCGCCGTGCGGGAGGCGTCAGGCGCAGGCCGGCCTCCCGTTTTGTTTGTGTTTTGGATTGCCTCCTGTTGTCTCCAGTTGTCTCCGCTTTTCGTTCCCATATAGTTGATTTCACTTTGCCCAGACGCGCGTGTTTACCTACGTTCTTAAACGCATCCTGTATGTGATTCCGATTGCGCTCGCCGTCAGCGCGGTCTGTTTTTCGCTGGTGTTCCTCGCTCCCGGTGACCCGCTCTCGGCGGTGTTGCCGCCCGACGCCACCACTGAACTGATCGAGCGCCTCAAGGCCGATTACGGCTTTGACAAGCCGCTGCCGGTGCAGTTTGGCAAGTGGGTGCTGCGCGCCGCGCAGGGCGATCTGGGCACCTCGATTGCCACCGGCCGTCCGGTCAATTCCGAAATTGCACGCGCCATTTCCAACACCTTCATGCTGGCGCTATTCGCCTGCGGCATCGGGTTTTCGCTCGGGCTGCTGTTTGGTTTTACGGCTGGCTATGTGCGCGGCACCTGGCTTGACAAAGTGGTCACCGGCATTGCCGTCACTGGCGTGTCGCTGCCGCACTACTGGCTCGGCATGGTGATGGTGATTATTTTTTCGGTGCTGCTCGACTGGCTGCCATCCATGGGCGCCGGGGCCGGCGGCTCAGACCGGTGGGTGTGGGATTGGGAGCATGTACGCTTTTTGATTTTGCCGGCCGTCACGCTGTCGTTCATTCCGATGGGCATCGTCACGCGCACGGTGCGCGCCGTCGTTGCCGAGATTTTGAATCAGGAGTTTGTGCAGGCGCTGCGCGCCAAGGGCATGGATGGGTTTGGCGTGTTCCGCCACGTGGTCAAAAACGCCGCGCCCACCGTGCTCGCGGTAATGGGGATTCAACTCGGCTATCTGCTGGGCGGCTCGATCTTGGACGAGACCGTGTTCTCGTGGCCCGGCACCGGCTTTTTGCTCAACACCGCGATTTTTCAACGCGACCTGCCGCTGCTGCAAGGGACGATTTTGTTTTTGGCCTTGTTCTTTGTGCTGCTCAATCTGCTGGTCGATATTTT
>JANOYK010000427.1:0-2119 GCA_031428855.1 Burkholderiales bacterium
GTCGTAGAGGTCGAGCAAATCTTGCCGGCCGTCTTCGTACTCCCACGAAAAAGTGGTCTCGTTTTGCTTGCCGATGGTCCACTGCGTGACATCGACCGGGATGGCGTAACGGAATTGGGTGGACATGGAAACCTCCTGGGCCAAAGTGGCTGCGTGGTGGCTGGGTGATGCGGTGTGGTGGAGCGGGCGGCGCTGGAGTGAAAGCAGCAGCGCGCAGGTTGATGCGACGGCGGTTTGACGGACGCGAAGACTCTTGGGCAACGGCAACAGCGCTAGTATGCCTCGTCTGCGCCGCTTCAATCGGCGCGCACCCATTCCTGTGAGCGCCCGAACAGCGGGATGCCGACATAGCCACGCACCATCAGACGGCGGCCATCGTCAGATAGACGCATGGCGCTGCGGTACACGCCGCCGGTATCGGGGTCAAGAATTTCGCCGCCGCTGAATCCGCCATCCACACGCTTCATGCCGGTGAGAAACGCCATGCCCATCAGACGCTGGCCGTGGCGCTCACCGTTGCATTTGGTGCAGAGCTTGTCCGGGTCTTCACCCGGCACCAGACTGCGCACGATTCTGGCGGTGAAAACGCCATTGGCTTCGGTGATGCGGATCACCGCGCGCGGCTGCGCGCCGCCGTCGCCGAAGGTGTGCCATTGACCGGCCGGGCTGGGCCCGGCGGATTGACCATAGACGCCGCCTGCCGCAATCCAAACGGCGAGTGCCATGCCGCGCAGAGCGGCTCCAGGAGCCATTCTCGGAGCTCGCGTCGCCAGGATGTCCAATTCATGCGCCTTTCGGGCCATCGCTATTCCATACATCGATTACATCACCCGGTGTCAACACTGCACCGGGAATCAGCCGAGGCGCGCTTGAACCCGCTTGAACCCGCTTGAACCCGCTTGAACCCGCTTGAACCCGCTTGAACCCGCCGCCGCATCAGTCTCAACTCTACCCTATGTAAAATGGGTTGAACCGCCTGCCCCATGCCACCCGCCACCGTCACTCTGCCTTCCCTAGCACCGCCGCTCCCGCCGGTGCGCGCCAACGCTGTCATCAACAAGGTGGATGGCTCCGACAAAGCGTTTCACGATTGGTACCGCTTTGTTCTCTCGTTCCCGCCGCATTTGGTGCGCGATTACGTTGCGCGCTTTGATCTTGCGCCGGGGCATACCTTGCTTGACCCCTTCTCCGGCACCGGCACCACCGTGCTTGAGGCCAAACTGAACGGTATTGATGCGATCGGTCTCGAAGCGAACCCGATGGCGCATTTTGCCGGCGTCACCAAGACCGCGTGGGGCTTTGGCCCACAGGCAGTGCGGCGCGCGGCGGACAAGGTGATGGATGCGGCGCTGCGTGAACTCAAGCCGCTCAAGCTGGCCGAAGAAATTTTGAACCCGCTCAAGGCGGTGCCGCCCGGTTTGCGGCTGCGCGGGTTGCCCGCTGACGCTGAAGCCTTGCTGCTTAAAAATTCAATCAGCCCGGTGCCGCTGCACAAGGCGCTGGTGCTGCGTGATGCGATTGAGGCGCAAGCGCCGGTCAAGCTGCGCGGCCTGCTGCGCCTCGCGCTGGCGCGCGAGCTGGTGTCATCCATCAGCAATTTGCATTTCGGCCCTGAGGTGGGTGTGCGCGGCACCAAGCTCGATACGCCGGCTGTGGCCGCGTGGCGCGGGCGGGTGGAAATCATGGCCAACGATCTTGAGCGTGCTCCGGATTTGCCGGCGGCGTCAGCGCGGGTTGCCTTGGCGGACGCACGCGACATGGCGCAACATCTTGCGCCGCGCTCGATTGATGCGGTGTTCACATCACCGCCTTACCCGAACGAAAAAGATTACACGCGCACCACGCGGCTTGAATCGGTGCTGCTCGGCTTCGTGCAAGACAAGGCGCAAATGCGCGCCCTCAAAAAAACCCTGCTGCGCTCGAACACGCGCGGGGTGTACAAGGGCGATGAAGACGATGCTTTTTCTGCGCGATTTTCCAGTGTGCAAAGAATCGCGGTTGAAATAGAACGCCGCCGTGTGGCAATGAACAAAACCTCAGGGTTCGAGCGCATGTATGCACGCGTCACCAAATTGTATTTTGGCGGCATGGCGCGGCACCTGGCCGATCTGCGGCCGTT
>JANOYK010000428.1:0-1549 GCA_031428855.1 Burkholderiales bacterium
TGTTTGGCGCAGCCAGCGCCAATTTCAGCGTACCGCCGGACGAAGCCACGCAACAGGCGATGCGCGCGGCGCTGTTAAAGAATATCGATGGCGCAGTGGTCAGCGACAAGCCGGTCACTACTGCCGGCAACAGTGCCGGCCGCAGCGCAGGCGTGCCGGCCACGCTGACCGGGCGTGAGGTCATCAAGCGCGGCAGCTTCGGCAGCGGTGAGCGCGCCGCCCAGGGCGAGTTGCGCGCGCGCTTTTTTGTACGCGGCAACCGCTACTACCAGATCGCCGCCATCGGCAGCATGGGTGCCGTGCCGGCCGCCGACCTCGATCTGTTTTTCGACTCGTTCAAACCGGACTGACGGCAGCCGTGCCGGAGACCATGCCGGAACCCTTACCAGCGCGCGCGCGTGCCTCCCTCACGCTGATCTTCACGCTGTTCGCAGCGGGCTATTTCCTGTCATTCTGCTTTCGCTCAGTCGGGCCATTGATCGCGCCCGATCTGATGCGCGAACTCGATCTCGATGCCGGCCAGCTCGGCCTGCTCGCCAGTGTCTACTTCCTCACCTTCACCCTGGCGCAGCCGGTCATCGGCATTGCGATGGACCGGCACGGCCCGGCGCGCATCAACGCGGCCCTGTTCGTGATCGCCGCCGCCGGTGCCATCGTGTTTGCAGCAGCCGAGACTGCCGCCATGCTCGCGCTCGGCCGCGCGCTGATCGGTCTCGGCGTGAGTGGCGCCCTGATGACGCCGATGAAAGCGCTGGTGCTGTGGTATCCGCCGCAGCAGCGCGACGCCTGGTCGAGCGCAATGATGGCGGTGGGTGGCATGGCGGCCATGATGGCGTCAGTGCCGGCCGAGCTGGCGATGCGCAGCATCGGCTGGCGCGGGCTGTTCTGGGTGCTGGGTGGCGCCAGCGCACTCGTCGCAGCGGCGCTCTGGTGGCGGCTCGCAGGCTTGCATGCCGGTGAGAACCGCTCCCAGAGCCATTATCCTGAGATTGATGCGGCTGATGCGGCACCGCCCGCCAGCAGCGGCGATAGCGGCCCGAGCGATTTAACCGGCAGCTCCAGCCCCAGCAGCGCCACGCACAACACCAGCACCACCCAGACCGGCTCCACCACTATCCCGTCCAGCGCGCCAGCCGGCGGTTACCGCACCATCTTCACCTCACGCATCTTCATCGCCTACGCGCCGCTCGCGATGTTCAGCAGCGGCGGCGCATCGGCGGTGCAATCACTTTGGGCCGGGCCGTGGCTGATGCAGGCGGCCGGCCATAGCCGCGCCAGCGCCGCGCAGGTGTTGTTGCTGTACGGCTTGGCACTGTTCACCGGCTACGTCATCACGGCCGTCGTCAGCACGCGCCTGAACGCCATCCCCGGCGCGCCGCGCCGCCTCTACATTGGCGCACTCGCGCTCGCCTACAGCGCACTCGCCGCCATCATCAGCAACGCCTGGCCCGCCAGCGCCTGGCCCTGGTTCGCCTACGGCCTCACCGTCGGCACCGGCATGCTCGCCTACCCGGCGCTCACGCGCGCGTTCCCCGCCGCCATCGCCGGG
>JANOYK010000429.1:0-6014 GCA_031428855.1 Burkholderiales bacterium
ATGCACCACACTGGTCTGACCAAACTCAACCAGACCAACTACACGCCCCTGAGCCTGATGAACATGGACCCGGCCGGCGTCAACGTGCGTGCCGACTCACCCTACAAATCCGTCAACGACGTGCTCGCGGCCATCAAGGCCAACCCCGGTAAATTCAAGTCGAGCGGCACCGGCCAGGGCGGCATCTGGCACCTGGCCTTGGCCGGCATGCTCAACTCCAACCGCATTCCCCCGGATGCGTCACCTTGGGTGCCCTCGCAAGGCGCGGCACCGGGTCTGAACGATCTGATGGCCGGTGGCGTCGAGTTCGTCACCTGTTCGCTGCCCGAAGCGCGCGCGCTGATCGAGGCGGGCAAGGTACGCCCACTGGCGATCATGTCTGATACGCCGGACAAGATTTTCCCCAACGTGCCGACCCTCAAAGCCGCCACCGGCAGCAACTGGACCATCGGCGCCTGGCGCGGCATGGCCGGGCCGAAAGGCATGCCGGCTGACGCCACCGCCAAGCTGTCGGCAGCGTTCAAGAAAATTTATGACGGCAAAGACTTCCAGGACTTCATGAACCAGCGCGGCTTCGGCCTGCTCTACATGGCGCCGGCGCAGCAAATGGCGTTCATGGAAACCGGCAGCAAGGGCATGGGCGAAGTCATGAAAGCGGTGGGCCTGGCCAAGTAGACCGGTGCCGCCTCGCGCGGCACTGCGCGTCATTGCGCGGCCAGGTTGCGCCGCGCCACCAGCATCCCCGCCGCATCCTGCTGACCGGCGGGGATGATTTTTTTGTCAGCGCCGTTGTTGGGCACACCTGAATTGTTGACACTGCAATGAAACTGAACGACATGGTATGGGGCGCGCTGTTGATGGTGCTCGGGCTGGTGGTACTCAACGACGTGCGCACCTATCCGTCGATCCCCGGCCAGCAATACGGGCCTAACGCGTTTCCCGGCCTGCTCGCGGCACTGCTGATCGTCTGCGCCGTGATGCTGATGATGAAGGGCTGGCGCGAGCGCGCGCAGCATCCCTGGTTTGAGGCCGGTGCCTGGCTCAAAGCACCGCCGCAGCTGCGCAATTTCGCCATGACGGTGGGCGGCTTGGTGTTCTACGTCGTAGCGGCGGAGAAAATCGGCTTTCTGATCTGCGGTAGTGTGATCCTGGCGGCGCTGTTCTGGTCGCTGCGGGTGCGCGCCGTCCTGATCGCGCCGATCGCCATCCTCAGCACGCTGGTGATCCATGCGGTGTTTTACAAGGGCCTGCGCGTGCCGCTGCCCTGGGGCGTGATGCCCATTTTGTATTGAACCGGCGGAGACTGCGATGACCTGGACCGTATTCATGCAGGCGCTGGGGCTGGTGTTCGACCCCTATGTGCTGCTGGTGATTTTGTGCTCGGCCATTTTTGGCCTGTTCGTCGGCGCGATTCCGGGCCTGACCGCCACCATGGCCACCGCCTTGCTGGTGCCGGTGACCTTCTTCATGCCACCGGTGCCGGCCGTGGCGGCGATTGTCACCGCCACCGCCATGGCGATTTTTTCCGGCGACATTCCGGGCGCGCTGCTGCGCATTCCCGGCACGCCGGCCTCGGCGGCTTACACCGACGAGGCCTACGCGATGACGCTCAAGGGCGAAGCGGAACTCGCGCTCGGCGCCGGCCTGGTGTTCTCGGCCATTGGCGGCTTGTTCGGCACGCTGGTGTTGATTTTCATGGCGCCCAGTCTGGCCGAAGTTGCCCTCAAATTCTCCTCGTTCGAATATTTCTGGCTGGTGGTGCTCGGCCTCGCGGGCGCGGTGTTCATCGGCAACTCCAGCGTGCTCAAGGCCTCGATCTCGCTGCTGCTGGGTCTGCTGGTGGCCTGCGCCGGCGCCGACAACCCCGGTGCCTATCCGCGCTTCACCTTCGGCGTGACCGAGCTCAACGGCGGCGTGTCGCTGATCCCGATGATGGTGGGCATGTTCGCCGTCTCCGAATTGCTGCGCTACATGGTCAATCTGGATCCGCCGATGAAAATCGCGGTCAAAAAACTCGGCAGCGTGTTCAAGGGCATGTGGGACCTGCTGGTCAAATACAAATGGGGCCTGATGCGCGGCAATGTGCTCGGCGTCATCATCGGCATCCAGCCCGGCTCGGGCGCAGACATGGCGGCCTGGATGAGCTATGCGATGAGCAAGAAGTTTTCGAAAGAACCGGAAAAATTCGGCACCGGCCATGTCGAGGGCATCATCGAAGCGGGTGCGGCCAACAATTCGTCGCTCGGCGGCGCCTGGATTCCGGCCATCGTGTTCGGCATCCCGGGCGACTCGATCACCGCCATCGCCATCGGCGTGCTGTATCTGAAAAACATGAATCCGGGGCCGACCATCTTCATCAATAACCCGGAAAACATTTACGCGATTTTCTTCGTCTTCATCCTCGCCAACCTGATCATGATTCCGCTCGGCTGGCTCACGATCAAGCTGGCGGTGAAGATTTTGCAGGTGCCGCGCAACATTTTGATGCCGGTGATTTTGCTGTTCTGCATCGTCGGCTCATTTGCCATCAACAACACGGTGTTCGGCGTCGGCACAATTTTGGTATTTGGCCTTGCCGCGTTTTTGCTGGAAGAGAACGGGTTTCCGGTGGCCCCGGCGATACTCGGCGTCGTGCTCGCCAACATGATGGAAGAAAATTTTGTGACCTCGCTGATCAAGTCCGATGGCAGCCTGACCGTGTTTTTCACCCGGCCGATTGCCATGTGGCTGGCGATCTTCACCTTTATCATCATGTTTTGGCCGGTGTTCGCTTGGGCGTGGCGCAAGTGGCGCGCGGCCCCGCTCAACGCGGCCTGAGCACAACGCCTCTCCTGCCAAGGCGCTCCTACCAAGGCGTTCCCACCAAGGCGTTCCTACCAAGGCGTTCCTACCAAGGCGTTCCTACCAAGGCGTTCCTACCAAGGCGTTCCCACCAAGGCGTTTCCACCAAAGCCGCTCCCACCAAGCCTCGCAGCGGTGCGATGTCATCAGACTGGCTCGCACCAAGGGTTTCCGCAGCATCTTCGATTCCACTTTTACGTTATTTTCTTCTCCCCTTCCCCCCTGACCACTACCCACCATGTCCAAACAAGACCTGCTGTTGATCGCCCCGATTTTTCCCCACACCGTTGCCCAGCTCGAGAGCGCTTACAACCTGCATCGCTACTGGGAGTCGAAAGACAAGCCCGCCCTGCTCGCCTCGCTCAAAGACACTTGCGTGGCCGCTGCCACCTCCGGCTCGTCGGGCATCACCGCTACCGAAATCAAGGCCCTGCCGAAACTGAAGATCGTTTCCTGCTTCGGTGTCGGCTATGACGGCGTTGACACCGCTGCCTGCAAAGCGGCCGGTGTCAAAGTCACCAACACGCCCGACGTGCTCAACGAGTGCGTGGCCGACACCTCGATGATGCTGGTGCTCTCCACCGTGCGCCGCGCGGTATTCAACGACCGTTTTGTGCGCGACGGCAAATGGCTCAAGGGCAATGCACCGCTCACTGACAAGGTGTGGGGCGAGACCCTCGGCATCGTTGGTCTCGGCCGCATCGGCAAGGCAATCGCGAAACGCGCCGAAGGTTTCGGCATGAAGATCGTCTATCACGGTCGCACCAAGCAGGCCGGTGTGCCTTACGAATACTTCGTAGATCTGAAACAGATGGCCAAGGCAGTGCGTGTGCTGCTGCTGATCCTGCCGGGCGGCAAGGCGACCGCCAACCTGATCAACGCCGACGTGCTCGCCGCGCTCGGCAAGAACGGTTATCTCATCAACGTCTCGCGCGGCTCCAACGTCGACGAAGCCGCGCTGCTCAAGGCCTTGCAGGACGGCAGCATCGCCGGTGCCGGCCTCGACGTGTTCGTCGATGAGCCGCGCATGAGCGAAGAATTTTTCAAGCTCGACAACGTGGTGCTGCAACCGCACGTCGGCAGCGGCACCGTACACACCCGCACGGCGATGGGCCAATGCGTGGTGGACAACCTGGCCGCATGGTTCGCCGGCAAGCCGCTGCTCACTGAAGTGTCTGAGACGCGCGGCTGACGCGACGGCGGCGGCGTGATACCGGCCTAAACAGGCTTCAACCGGCGTGAACCTGAATCGGCGTGATGGCCTAAGAGCCGCTCTGGGAGCGGCTCTTGGAGGTCTTTCCTGGGGCGGTTCAGCACTCGCGCAGGCGCACGAGTGGCCCGCCAAACCAGTACGCATCATCGCGCCCTTCCCTGCCGGGGGCACCACTGACATCGTCGGGCGCTTGTTAACCCAGCATTTTGCAGAACAGTTCAAGCAAAGCTTTGTGCTCGAGAACAAGGCCGGTGCGGGCGGCGTTATCGGCTCGGACCTCGTCGCCAAGGCCGCACCGGACGGCAGCACGCTGTTGATCTCGGGCATCGCGTCACACGTGATTGCACCAGCGCTGGCGAAGACACCGTATCACCCGGTCGATTCGTTCAGCCACATCGCCCTGCTCGGCGGGCCGCCGAGTGTGCTGGCGGTGCACACCGATGTGCCGGCCAAAACGGTGCGCGAGTTTGTCACCTACGCGAAGGCCGAGGCCAAGGGCGTGAGCTGGGGATCGTCTGGCACCGGCACGCACGCCCATCTGGTAGGCGAACTGTTGCGCGAAGCCACACAGATGAACCTGGTGCATGTCGCCTACAAGGGCGGCGCACCGGCCATGGCCGATCTGATCGGCAAGCAAATTCCCGCCACCGTCACGGCGCTCTCGTCAGCATTGCCCCATTTGCGCAGCGGCCGCATTCGCGCCATTGCCACCACCGCACGTGGCCGCGTGGCGGAGTTGCCCGAGGTGCCGACCTTTGCCGAAGCCGGGTATCCGCAACTCACGGCAACCACCTGGTTTTCGCTCTCCGGCCCGGCCGGCATGCCAGCCGCCATGGTGGCGCAGATCAATCTGGAAACACGGCGCGCGCTGCGCATGCCGAAGATTCGCGAACGTCTGCTCGCCGAAGGCATCGAACCGGGCGACCTCGATGCCGCCGCTTTCACGCAGTATGTGCGCAGCGAAATCGCGCGCTGGACGCCGCTCGCCAAAGCGGCGCAAACTCCCTCCTGAACCAATTACCAGACCGATTGCATCATGGCCCTCACGCAACTACAAAACGACGACCTCACCCGCACCGGCCCCGGCACCCTGATGGGGGACCTGCTGCGCCGTTACTGGATTCCCGCCCTGCACGACTGGGAACTGCCCGCGCCCGATTGCGCGCCAGTGCGGGTGCAACTGCTCGGCGAAAAACTCATCGCTTTCAAGGACACACAAGGCCGATTGGGTTTGATCGACGAGTTCTGCGCCCATCGCGGCGTCTCGCTCTGGTTTGGCCGCAATGAACAGAACGGCCTGCGCTGTCCCTATCACGGCTGGAAATACGACTTCAAAGGCCAGTGCGTTGACCTGCCGTCCGAACTGCCCGAGAGCGGCATGGCCGAACGCATCAAGCTCACCGCCTACCCCTGCATCGAACACGGCGGCGTGATCTGGGCCTACATGGGCCCGCCCGCGCTGCAACCCGAACCACCCGGCCTCGAATGGACCCTGGTGCCGGGCAGCCAGCGCTTCGTCTCCAAGCGCCTGCAAGAGTGCAACTATTTGCAGGCGATGGAAGGCGGCATCGACTCCTCTCACGTCTCGTTCCTGCATTCAGGCGCACTCAAACGCGACCCGCTCTTCAAAGGCTCCAGAGGCAATCTCTACAACGAACACGACAAAATGCCGCTGTTTGAAGTCGAAGAATTCGACGGCGGCCTGCTGATCGGCGCACGCCGCAATGCCGACGCCGGCCGCTACTACTGGCGCATCACGCCGTGGATCATGCCCTGGCACACCATCATCCCGCCGCGCGCCGGCCATCCGTTGGGCGCGCACGTCTGGGTGCCGATTGATGACGAAAACTGCTGGTCCTGGTCGATCAACTACCACCCCAGGCGCGACCTCACCGAAAACGAAGTCACGGTCATGAAAAACGGCGCCGGCATCCACGTCAAATACATCCCCGGCACCTTC
>JANOYK010000430.1:0-4670 GCA_031428855.1 Burkholderiales bacterium
ACCCGGTTGCGCGCAGCTGCATGCTGTTACGGTTGCGTGTGAATCTTAGTGCAAGCGTCAAGGCAACCCGATTAAACTGACGCCGCTTGACCCCGGTCCAACCTTTCCTGGAGTGCGCAGCACATGTGGAATCCGTTTCAAGCGCTGGAAAAAATCAAGGCCGGGCCGTTCATGTCGATGCCGGCCAAATTCCGCAAAAAATCACGCAGCGGCTGGTCTGATCCGAACCGCCAAGGCGCGGAAGTCGAGTGTTTTCTCGAAGGCCCGTCGTTCGACCGTGACGGCAATCTGTGGTTTGTTGACATCCCGTTTGGCCGCATTTTCCGCATCACGCCGAAGGGCGATTGGGAGCTGGTCACACAATACGACGGCTGGCCCAACGGCCTGAAGTTTCACAAAGATGGCCGCGCCTTCATCACCTGCTACAAACAAGGCCTGCTCACGCTCGACACCAAGACCGGCAAGCTCGAAACGGTGTTGGGCAGCATGTACAGCGAAGGCTTCAAGGGTCTCAACGATTTGCACTTCGCCTCCAACGGCGATTTGTATTTCACCGATCAGGGCCAGACCGGCATTGCCGACCCCACCGGGCGCGTGTTCCGTTTAAGAGCCAGCGGCCAACTCGACCGCTTGGCCCTCAACGTGCCCAGCCCGAACGGCATCACCCTCAACACGCAAGAGAAACATTGCTTCGTTGCCGCCACCCGCTCGCAGCAAATCTGGCGCTTGCCGTTGATGGCCGACGGCTCGGTGTCCAAAACCGGCGTCGCGGTGCAACTGTCGGGCGGCGCCGCCGGGCCGGATGGCATCGAGATGGATGCAGACAACGGGCTGCTGGTGTGCCACCTCGGCGTCGGCATCTGGCGCTTCGATGCCAACATGCTGGCCACCCACCTGGTGTATTCCGAAAACAAACATCACCATCATCTCGCCAACCTGTGCTTCGGCGGTGAAGACAACAAGACTATTTACATTACCGAGTCTCTGTCGGGTGACATCCTCACGGCGCGCATGCCGGTGGCCGGCAAGAAAATGTACGGCTTGTCTTGATTGCCGCAGGGGCCGCCGCAAGTTCTTGCGGCTCTTGCCGCAATAGCACGCTCCGCATCCCGCTCCGTCTTCACACTGCCTTGTAACAGCAACCATCGCGTTGCCGTTATAGGCAGTTGCACCAGCCGCATCATCCACGCAGCAGGCGCTTCATCCTTCCACTTCCACTCACTGGGGACACGCATGCAAGTTTTTAAACGGCACTCGATGGCGCTCGCCGCAGCCGCCTTGTGCAGCAGCCTTGCGGCCGGTGCCAGCCACGCGGCCTATCCGGACAAACCCGTGAAGGTGGTGATCGGCTACGCGGCCGGCAGCTCGACCGACATCGTAGGCAGGCTGGTGGCGCAAGGCCTGTCGGAAATGTGGAAGCAGCCGGTGGTGGTCGAGACCCGCGCAGGCGCGGCCGGCAACATTGCCGCCGATGCGGTGGCCAAGAGTGCCGCTGATGGCTACACCCTCCTGTTCGCGCAAAACGGTCTCGCCATCAGTGTCGCGGCCAACCCCAAGCTGCCGTTCGACGGCACCAAAGATCTGCTGCCGCTGGCTGGCGTCGCCGCCACGCCGCACATCCTGTTGGTCAACAGCAACGCGCCGTTCAAGAGCGTGGGCGAGTTGCTCGCGCAGGGCAAGGCCGCGCCCGGCAAGCTCACCTTCGGCTCTTCCGGCGTCGGCAATTCGGATCACATGGCCGGCGAATTGTTCAAGGTGCTGGGTGGTTTTCAAGCCCTGCATATCCCCTACAAGGGCGGCGCGCCGGCTGCCACCGATGTCATCGGCGGCCAGATCGATTTTTACTTCGCCGGCATGCCGGTCGGCCTGCCGCTCTACAAGTCCGGGCGCGTGCGCGCGCTTGCCGTCACCAGCAGCGCGCGCTATAGCGGCGCGCCCGACCTGCCGACGATGCAGGAGTCGGCTGTCAAGGATTATGAAATGACGCTGTGGCAGGGCGTGTTTGTCAGCGCCGGCACCCCACCCGAGGTGGCCGACTTCATCAGCGCCAGCATCATCAAACTGCTCGATGACCCGGCCACCCGTGAGCGCTTGACCAGGGCGGGCGCACAACTCGCACCGCTGGCACGCGCGAAATTTGTCGAGATGTATTTGGCCGACATCGCGCGCTGGAAACGCATCATTCCGGCGGCGGGCATCAAGCTGGAGTGAGACAGGTGGAATGCACTTATGGATGCGCAGATTTTGCATAAAGGCGCACCCAGCCAACATCAGCCGCCAAGTTGCTGAAATGCCACACAATCCTGGATGATTTTTGCCAAAAGCAATTTATTGCTTGCGGACCCCCCCCCCCGGCGGGGGAAAATATGGCTGCAATTCCAGAAAAATTCTTGTCGTCATTCACCGCAAGCAAACATTGGAAAATTCATGAAAAAATTCAATCTCGTAGCAAAAACGTCCTGGATCGCCGCAGGCGTGTTGACCGCCATCATTTCTGTTCCGGCAAGCGCGCAGTGGTACGCAGGTGCGGGCGTGGGTTCTGGAAAGTCTTCGGGCATTAACGGCACAACCACTATTGGCGCGGTCAACGTGACCACGACCGGTGATGCTAGCCGCACATCCTGGAAATTGCTCGGTGGCTTTCAGTTCACGCCAAATTGGGGCCTTGAAGCCCAATATACCGCTCTTGGAAATCGCACCATCACCGCCACGGCCGGCGCAACGACTGGAACCGGAAGCGCGAGCGCCAACCAATGGAGCCTGGCAGGCACTGGCACGATGCCGCTGTCAAATGGATTCTCTTTGATGGGCAAGCTCGGTGCGAGCCGCAACCAAATCAATGGCGGAAATTTTTGTGCAGGCGCAACTTGCGGCAATTTGGGATCGAGCAGCCGCACTGATCTTCTGGCCGGGGTCGGCGTTGGTTACAGCTTCAACAAAAACATCGGCATTCGCGCCGAATACGAGAATTTTGGAAAATTTTCTTCGAATGGCGGCGCTGGCGGCAACGCTATCAAGGCAGACAATTGGGCGATCAGCCTGATTTACTCGTTTTAAGTTTTCTCGCACTCAAAAAAATGCCGGGGATTCCCCGGCATTTTTTTTGTTCATCACTCACTTGTTCAGCGAGGTTTCAGGGTTGGCGCGTAGAACCTGCCCGCTCCCCGGATCGGTGAGACCGGGAGGGTGAAAGGGGCTAGGCTGAGCCATTCCGGCAGCGGCGCAAACAACGCCATGCGTGACGCAGGGTGATATTATCCCGAGTATTCGGAATAATTATTCAAGCTGCGAGGCTGCCATGAATGCAAACGCTTTTCTTGCCCCGGTGAATCTGGCCGAAGCCGCTTATCTGTCTGGCTTGTCGCGCCGGGACATCGACCGCGTGATCGACGAGCGCATCTTGCCTGACACGATGATTCCCGGCGGCAGCGTGCGCATGATCAGCACCGCAGCGTGCGCTCTGGCGCGGTTTTACTTTGAAACCGCCGCTGCGCTCAGCGCCGAAATCCGCCGCCGCATCGTCGCTGACATGAGCGCGCGCCTGCTGGCGCAGGGAGCAGCGGCTCCTGGCAAACCGATCGATCTCAAGTGTTTCAATTTTGCCGAAGGCCCGATCCATATTGATCTGGCCGGCTTTTTGCGTGATGTGCAGGACGCGAGAAAACGCCTGACCGCGTCGGAGAAGTCAGTCGTGAGCGATGCCGGTGTGCTGGGCGGCGAACCGGTGTTCAGGGGTACGCGGGTGCCCGTACGCGACGTCGCTGCGGCACTCGCGGCGGGCGCAAGTCACCAGCGCGTGCGCGCCGCGTATCCCTCGATCAGCCAGGTGATGCTGGAAGCCGCGCCGGTGTGGGTGCGCGCGCATCCGGCACGCGGCCGGCCAGCGTCAGTGGCAGAGGTGATCCCCGGTGCCAGACTGCTGAGCCGCCGCGTTGTTCAGCGGCGCGGTGCATGAAGTTCTTGATCGACGAATGTCTGTCGCCGGGATTGGTACAAATCGCGATTGACAGCGGGTACGGAGCATCGTCGCACGTGGCATGGCTCGGCAGGGCCGGACGAAAAGACTGGGACTTGATCCGATTTATCGTGGCCGGCGATTGGACGTTTGTCACACGCAATTCGCGTGATTTTCGCGGCAAGCGCGGTCTGCACGGCAAACAGGCTGTGCATGCCGGACTGGTGTGTTTGAATGCGGCTGAGGGCATGGACCTCGATTTGCAGTTGCAGTTGTTTGAATTCGCGCTCGATGAACTTGCAGAACCGGCCGACCTCGTCAACCAGGTTCTGGAAATCACCTTGCTCGAAAGTGGCGAAATCGAAATCGCCCGCTACGGGTTGCCGGTAGCGTAGTGTGGGCCTGGCGCAGCACTGCGCAGCGAAACCGCTCCGGCACGTTCGATTTTTTATACTGGCCACTTTCGTCAGACGCGCAACGACGGCGTTGAGTGTTGTTCCGGCTCTTGACCCCAGCGGTTTTTCCCAAAACCTGGCAAAAAATAGAGGCACTTCCCCAACAATCCGACGGTGTGCCATCTGGGTGTCGGCATCTGGTGCTTCGACTCCAACATGCTGGACACCCATCTGGTGTATTCGGAAAACCAGCATCACCATCAACTCGCGCCGCTGGCACCCGCGAAATTTGTCGAGATGTATCTGGCTGACATCGCGCG
>JANOYK010000431.1:0-2160 GCA_031428855.1 Burkholderiales bacterium
GCGCGGCTCCATCGTCACGGCGGCAACGCGCTGGTTGATGATGTCGAGCGCTACCACGTGTTTAGCACTCGCGAAGGCAGCAGCGGCGTTGGCGGCGTCACCGTGTTTCATTTCGGCGGCGATGTTGGCAGGCGCAGCGGCGTCGAGCAAAGCGGCGTCCTTCGCCAAGGATGCAGCGATGTTCGGCAGCGTTGGCAGTTCCTCCCACGCCACCACGATCGCTTCGGTTGCGGCGCGTGCAGCCTCGACCGATGTCGCCACCACTGCGGCGACCGTCTCGCCGGCAAAGCGCGCTAC
Source organism: Burkholderiales bacterium (assembly GCA_031428855.1). Classification (GTDB taxonomy): domain Bacteria; phylum Pseudomonadota; class Gammaproteobacteria; order Burkholderiales; family JAEUOS01; genus CANJDH01. The sequence goes on from JANOYK010000431.1 coordinate 298, forward strand.
TTGGTGCGCCAGCGGACGGCGGCCAGGATTGGCACCGGTCTCACCGCCGGGGCGTTTGGGCAGCGGGCAGCCGGGCAGGGGCTTGACACCGGCAGCGGCAAGCTCAGCGCCGGTGACTACCAGCAACACACCCGGCATGGCGCGGGCCGCCGCTGTATCAATCGAAATGATTTTTGCGTGCGCATAGGGCGAGCGCAAAAACGCCAGATGGGTCTGGCTCTCCAGCGTCACATCATCGGTGAAGACGCCGGTGCCGGACACCAGTGCCTGGTCTTCCATGCGGTTGACTGAATGGCCGCTGCCAAAGCGAGTGATATCCATACTTATCTTTTCCTGAAGGTTTTAAACTCGCCGAAGTATAAAGCGATTGTCTTTGCACAAATCAGCAATATCCAGAGCGGGCTGTTAACCCCCGCCCGGGTCTGGGCAAGCGTCTCAACCAGAACCGGCTTAACCGCAACGTCTCAGCAAGAACCTTGCGGCACCAAGCCGCGTGAAGTAGGATGGGCCATGAGCCGTCAACAACAGCAAATCCGTTTTTGCACCAGCGCAGACGGCACCCGCATCGCCTACGCCACTTGCGGCAAGGGTTCACCACTGGTGATGGCCGGCCATTCGTTCTCGCATCTGGAAGCCGAATGGGACTGTCTGGTGCTTCAGCCCTTGCTCGAACTGCTGAGCAGCCGCCACACGCTGATCCGCTACGACATGCGCGGCACCGGTCTGTCAGACCGCGATTGCAAAGAATTTGCCTTTGACCGCTATGGGGAAGATCTCGAAGCGGTGGTGCAGGCGAGTGGGCTCGAGATGTTTGACATGATGGGCCTGACTGGCGGCGGCGCGCTCGCCGTCACCCACGCTGCGCGCCATCCCAAACAAGTTAAACGCCTGGTGCTGATCGGGAGCTATTTGTCCGGGCGGCTGGTGCGCAGTACGACCCAGTCTGCGCGCGAGGAGGCCGAACTCATTCTCAAGCTGGTCGAGCTCGGCTGGGGGCAGGACAACCCGACCTTTCGTCAATTGTTCACCTACCAGTTTCTGCCGGACGGCACCGCCGAGCAGTTGCAGTCGTTTGATGCACTGATGCGCAAGGCGGCCTCGGCGCAAAACGCCGCGCTGCAGTTGCGCGCCTGGTTCCATGCCGACGTGCGTCTGGCGGCACCGCAGGTGCAGGCCCCCACACTGGTGTTGCACGCGCGCGGTGATTTACGCATGCCGTTTGAAGAGGGGCGGCGGCTGGCGGCGAGCATTCCGGGCGCGCGCTTCGTGCCGCTCGATACCCGCAACCACCTGCCGCTGGTGCAGGAAGCCGCCTGGGGGCAGATGGTGGAGGAACTCGATGCGTTCCATCAGGCCCCTGCCACCGCCAACAACATCGCGCCGGTGGATGGCCTGACCGCGCGCGAGCACGCTGTGCTGGAACTGCTGACGCAGGGTTTGGAGGGCGCGGCGATGGCGCAGCGCTTGTGTCTGAGCGAGAAAACCGTGCGCAACCATCTCTCCATCATCTACAGCAAGCTCGGTGTCAGCAGCCGGGCCAAAGCGGTGCTGTGGGTCGAGGCGCACCAGGAGGCGCTGGCCGCCGCACGTGAGGCAGGCAAGCCGGCCGCAGGTGCGGGCACCGCGGGTAAGACAGGTAAAACAGCTAAGACAGGAAAGGAATGGTCACCCCCCTGGGAGCGGAAAAATTAGTCTGCGCGGCCGGTTGCCAAAAGACAAACGAGTGGCCCCAGCCACAATGTCCCGCGCTTGTCCCGATCAGGTCAATCGGGACATTTGCCTCAGGACAGCGGGACAGCGGAAGCGAAAAATGGCCTCGTCGATGCTGCGTGATCCGGCATCGGCAACAGCCCATTTTCCTCA
>JANOYK010000432.1:0-3099 GCA_031428855.1 Burkholderiales bacterium
GGCCGTGATTCACCAGCTCGTCGCCAGCGAGCCGCGCATTGCCGGCGTGATTACCGGCATCGTCACCGGCATCGTCACCGGCAATGACGCGCGGTCAGTGTCGTTTGATGCGCCGATGACGGGCAAGCTGGTCGCGGGCCAGGGATTGCCGGTGGCCGGCGCGGCATCCGCCAGCGTGCCATTCAATCCGTCCGCTGCGTCGATTTCGTTTGGCCTTGCGCTGCTGTTTGCGTTCATCGGCGGGGCGATTCTGAATCTGATGCCCTGCGTGTTCCCGGTGCTGTCTCTTAAAATTCTTGGCTTCGCGCGCGGCGGCGATGTCACCAACATCGCAGGTGGTGCCACCGCCCGTGCCATGCGCACCCACGGCATCGCGTTTGCCATCGGCGTCATCGGCAGCTTCGTGGCGTTGGCTGCCGTGCTGCTCGGCCTGCGCGCTGCCGGTGAGGCGGTGGGCTGGGGCTTCCAGTTGCAATCGCCGCTGGTGGTCACGCTGCTGGCGCTGCTGTTCTTTGTGATCGGCCTTAATTTATCGGGCGTGTTTGAATTTGGCAGCGTGCTGCCCGGCGGTGTTGCGGGGGCGACGCTCAAGCACCCGACCGCCGACGCGCTGTTGTCGGGCGTGCTGGCCGCGCTGGTGGCCTCGCCCTGCACCGCGCCCTTCATGGGCGCAGCGCTCGGCTTTGCGTTGACCCAAAGCACCGCCGCTGCGCTCACCGTGTTCGCCATGATGGGCGCGGGCATGGCACTGCCCTATGTGCTTTTGTCGTGGTTCCCGGCGTGGTTGAAGCGCCTGCCGCGGCCCGGCCCGTGGCTCGTCACGTTCAAGCAGGTGATGGCGTTTCCGATGTACGCCACCGTGGTGTGGCTGGCGTGGGTGTTGCTGGTGCAGGTGGGGGTGGACGGCCTGGTGTGGTTCGGCAGCGCGCTGGTGATGATCAGCTTTGGCGCGTGGCTGCTCGGCAAATCGCAACAAGGCATCGGCCGCTTAGGTGCTGTGGGAGCCATTCTTGTGGCACTGTGGCTTGCAAACCCGCCCGCACCAACGGTCTTGGCCGATAGCGTTGATGCAAATGCGGCCACTGGGTTGCCGTCAGGTGTGCCGGGCGCGCCTGCGCTGCGCTTGCCCGGCGTGGCAGGTGGCGCGGCGGCCAGCGCCGCCGCACCGTCTTCGCCGTCAGCCTGGGGCGCGTATTCCAAAACCGGCATCACCGCGCACAACGCCGCTGGCCGCGCCGTGTTTGTCGACTTCACCGCCGCCTGGTGCGTGACCTGCCAGGTGAATAAGAAGGTGGTGTTGGAAACGGCCTCGGTGCATGACGCCTTTCGCGCCAAAAACCTGGTGCTGATGCGCGCCGACTGGACCCGCCGTGATCCCGCCATCACCGCTGCGCTGGCCGAGTTCGGGCGTAACGGCGTGCCGGTGTACGCGCTCTACGCGCCCGGCAAGGCCCCGGTGCTATTGCCAGAGCTGCTGACCGAGCGGATCGTGCTTGATGCGCTCAAAGCGCTGTAAATCCGGTGCGGCCCGCTCAGCCGTGCAGTGCCGCATTCCCGCATTCGCCGCTTCCTCGATTCCCTGCCTCCCTGCCTCCCTGCCTCTCTTGTCCCGCGTCAACCACCCGATGATTTTTGCCAGGAGACCCGCCATGCTGCGCACCCTTCTCACGGCTGCCCTCGTGCTCGCATCAGCCTTGCTGCACGCCGCCAACCCGGGCCAGGCCGCGCCCGATTTCGCGCTCACTGCCACCGATGGCAAAGCGGCCAAACTGTCAGACCACAAAGGCAAATGGGTCGTGCTCGAATGGATCAACCCGGGCTGCCCCTACGTGCAAAAACATTACGACAGTAAAAACATGCAGGGCCTGCAAAAAGAATTTGGCAGCAAAGAAGTGGTGTGGCTCGCGGTCAATTCCACCAAACCCTCGCACCACGACTACATGAAACCGGCTGCGCTGCAAGGCTGGATGAAGGACAAGGGCGCCGCCGCGCGCGCAACCCTGATGGATGAAGACGGCAAAGCCGGCCGCGCCTACGACGCGCGCACCACGCCGCACATGTACATCGTCAACCCCGAGGGCAAGTTGGTCTATGTTGGCGCGATTGACGACAAGCGCTCGGCCAACCCGGACGACGTGAAGACGTCGAAGAATTTTGTGCGCGTCGCGCTCAATGAAGCGCTCGCGGGCAAAGCCGTCTCCACCGCCAGCACCACGCCTTACGGCTGCACCGTCAAGTATTGATAGCAGCGGCGAGCGCGCCCTCTCACGCGCCAGCGCCGCCCGTTCCGTCAGGCTTGCCTTCACGCGCCCCGTCACGCTCCGCCTTGCGCTCCACGTCTTTAACGCGCCGCGCGCTTGGGGCTTGCCATCGCATTTGCCATCAGGGCCGCAACTGCGGCTCTTTCTCATTCCTGCGCTGGTGTGTGATACGTTCTCGCCTTCGCACTTTTCCCCTTCTCGCACAAAGACCATCATGAGCACAGATTTCGCACGCTTCGGCAGCGGCCACTCCGTCAACCGCATGGAAGATCAGGCGCTGGTGTCCGGCACCGGCGTCTTCACCGACGATGTGACGCTGGAGAACCAGGCCCATCTGGCGTTTTTGCGCTCGCCCTATGCGCACGCAAAAATTATTTCGATTGATACAACGGCGGCCCGCGCAATGCCGGGTGTGTTGCTGGCGGTCACCGGTGCCGAGTTGTTTGCAGCCGGCGTCAAGCCGCTGCCCGGCTGCCCATTGCCTAAACGCCCCAACGGCGAAACCGGTGCCAATCCTGGCCGGCGTCCGCTGGCCCATGAGGTGGCGCGCTTTGCCGGCGAAACAGTCGCTGCAGTGGTGGCAACATCGGTCGAGGCGGCGCGCGCTGCGACCGAGGCGATTGTGGTGGAGTGGGAGGAATTGCCCATCCTGCCCACCATCGCTGCCGCATTGGCCAAGGATGCGGCCTTGCTCGATGCCGCTGCGCCTGCCAACATCGCCGCCGAAATGAAACACGGTGACGCCGCCAACGCCGCTGCTGCCTTCGCGAGTGCTAAACACGTGGTAGCGCTCGACATCATCAACCAGCGCGTTGCCGCCGTGACGATGGAGCCGCGC
>JANOYK010000433.1:0-4851 GCA_031428855.1 Burkholderiales bacterium
CTTGATGCGCGCGTCGGTCTCGGCTTTGCGCCGCGCTTCTTCCTCTGCGGCCAGACGCGCGGTTTCTTCGCGTTCCTGACGCTCCTTTTCTTCGCGCGCGCGCTGTTCGGCAGCGAGCCGGTCTGCTTCGGCCTTGATGCGTGCTTGTTCGGCTGCCTGCTCCGCAGCGGCCCGCGCCTGTTCTGCCGCCTGTGCCGCTGCTTGCTTCGCGGCTTGTTCTGCCGCTTGTTTCGCCGCTTGTTTCGCCGCCAATTCCGCCGCTTTTTCCGCGGCAACGCGTGCTTGTTCTTCAGCGGCGCGGGCGCGTGCTGCTTCTGCTTCGGCCGTCGCCACGCGCGCCGCTTCTGCGTTCGCTGCCGCCACGCCGGCCGCCTCTGCCTGCGCCGCTTTGTGTGCCTGCACCTTGCGCATCGCTTCTTCGCGTGTTGCGCGCGCGGCTTCTTCAGGGCTGGGGGTGCCCGCTGCTTCGGCTGCAAAAGACTGCGCCAGTGCGTCACGTAGCGCAGCGCCGTCCGGATCGTCTGCCGGCGGCTGGTTTGCCGGCTGGTCCGCAGCAGCGGCGGCCTGGCGCAGCGCGGCGATATTGTTTGCGACACTGGCGGCAGGCACCAGCGAGGTGAAATCGAGTTCCTCGCCGCTATCAATCAGTTCGATCACCGGCTGAGCAGCGCGAGGCGCTGCGCCTGACGCCTCTGGCGCGGCCGGTGCCGCCTCCGGCGCATTGCTCTTGCCAACGAATTCGCGGATCAACCCCAGTTCCAGCAGCCGTTCGAACACTGCGCGCAGCTTGACCGGCTGGATCCGGCTCAGTTTCTCCTGCAAGTCGGCATAGTTGGACTTGCCATCAACCAGAATCAGGGTTTGACGTTCTTCGCTGGAAAGCTTGAGTGTTTTTTTGGCAATTTCGAGCGAGCCCTTGCCGGTTTTGGAGAAGATGCTGCGATTGTCCATAGGGGTTCCCTGATCCTGTCCCGACATTCTTATGCATTAAGCATAAGAGTAGCACGGCTAAAGCGCCCCGGCATGCGGGCGTTGCCGATGCGGCAGGCGCGCTGCGCTGCGGGCGGCGCGGGCAATCAAAGCGGGCCAGCCACAGGCCTGGCAGACGGGTATCGCAGCGCCAACAGTGTGCTCTGGCCGCCGCTACAATTGCGCGCATGAATGATGCCCTTGCTGTCGCGCCAACGAAGGCGGTATCTATCCCCGAAGCCGTGCAATTGGCCTTGAGCCAGTTTCAGGCCGGCAACCGCGCCGAGGTCGAGGCGCTGTGTCTGAAAATCATGGAGGTGGAGCCGGAGCATCCGGACGCCTTGCACTTGACCGGCGTGCTCGCGCATCTGGCCGGCAAGCAGGGCATTGCGTTAGCCTTGATTGAGAAGGCGGTGCGGCTCAATCCGGCCCACGCGCAATTTCAATACAACCTCGGGGTGGTGTATGGCGTGCTGCGGCGTGCGGATGCCGCGCTGGACGCCTATCGCGAGGCTGCGCGCCTGGAGCCGGCCCATGTGTCGGCCTGGCTCAATCTGGGCAATAGCTTGCTTGAAGCTGACCGGCTCGATGAGGCGATAGTGGCGTACCAGCAGCATCTGGTGGTGAAGCCGCACGATGCGGCGGCCACGCTGGCGCTGGCGATTGCCTTCTATTCGGCGCGCCGCTTTGATGCCGCGCAGGAACACTACGAGAGCAGTGTGGCGCTGGCACCGGACGATGCGCGCGCCCATTGGGAATTGGCCCACTGGCTCTTGATGACGCGCGATTTTGCGCGCGGCTGGGAAGAGTACGAATACCGCTTTGCCGCGGCCGGCTCGAACGTGTGGAACTACCCTTACCCGTTCCCGCAGTGGAACGGCGAGCCGCTCGACGGCAAGACCGTGATCCTGCATGGCGAGCAGGGGCTGGGCGATGAAATCATGTTCGCCTCGATCTATCTGGAGGTGATGGCCGCTGCGCGCCACGTCATCATTTGCTGCCAGCCGCATCTGGCGGCGCTGTTCCGCTCGTCGTTTCCGGGTGCCACGATTCATGAGCAGTTGCGTGCCGATGAAGATGCCTGGACCGGCCGGCCGGTGCCGTGGCTCAACACCACCGCGCCGATTCATTGCCAGGTGCCGTTTGGCAGTTTGGCGCGCCTGCGGCGGCGCACAGCGGCGAGCTTTGCGCGCCACACCGGCTATCTCAAGGCCGATGCCGCCAAGGTGGCGGTGTGGGCCGGCAAGCTCGGGCATGTGACGGGCAAGCGCGTCGGGCTATGCTGGGCCGCCAACCCGGCGATTCAGGATGCGGTGGCGGCGCGACGCTCGCGCAAAAAAAGCCTGACCCTGCAAACGCTCGAACCCCTGCTCGAAGTCGAGGGTGCCCGCTTCGTGTCGCTGCAAACCTGGGAGGCAGCGCGCCAGGTGGCCGATGCGGCACCGGCCACGCGCACGCGCGTGCTCGACGTAAGCGCGGATTTGCAGGATTTTTCGGACACAGCGGCGCTGATGATGAATCTTGATCTCATCATCACGGTTGATACCTCGGTGGCGCATCTGGCCGGGGCGCTGGGACGGCCGGTGTGGATTTTGCTGCCGTGGCAGGCCGACTGGCGCTGGCACGACAGCGGTGAGTCGAGTGAGTGGTATCCGTCGGCGCGCCTGTACCGGCAGCCGGCCCTGAACGATTGGGACACTGTGGTGACCCAGGCGAAAAAGGATTTGCGGCGCGAGGTGAAGGTATGAACCCGGGCATGCGTCCGGGCGTGAATCTGCCGGTGCGCGCGGCGGTGGTGGCCGGCTCGTTTTATCCGGCCGAGGCCGCGCGCTTGCGGTCGGATGTGCAGGCGCTGCTGCGCGCGGCTTCTGATGAAGCGGCGCAGCCAGCGCCCAAAGCGCTGATCGCCCCGCACGCGGGTTACGTCTATTCGGGCGCTACTGCGGCGCGCGCCTATGCCCGGCTGGCGGCGCTGCGCGGCACGGTAACGCGCGTGGTGCTGCTCGGCCCCGCGCACCGGGTGCATGTGCGCGGCATCGCCTTGCCCGAGGCATCTGCGTTTGACACGCCGCTCGGGCCGGTCGAGGTGGATCAGGAGGCGGTGCGTCAATTGTCGGCATTGCGCCAAGTGGTGGCGGCGCGCCCGGTGCATGCGGCCGAGCATGCGCTCGAAGTGCATTTGCCGTTTTTGATCGAGGCCCTGGGCGGGTTCAAGCTGGTGCCGCTGGTGGTGGGCGAGATCACGCCGGCGATGGTGGCCGAGGTCATCAACTTGCTCTGGGGCGGGCCGGAAACACTGATCGTGGTCAGCACCGATTTGTCGCACTATCACCCCTACCGTGATGCCGTGCGCATTGACGGCGCAACCGTTGCCGCCATCTCGGGCCGCGCGGTCAACCTCACCCACGAGCAGGCCTGCGGCGCGACGCCGGTCAATGCCCTGATGCAGGTGGCGCGTGAGCGCGGCTTACAGGTCGAACTGATCGACCAATGCAATTCAGGCGATACCGCCGGCCCGCGTGACCGGGTGGTGGGCTATGCCGCGTTTGCGCTCTATGAGACGGCCGATGCGGTGGCTGGCAAGACCAGCGATGCCGGGGCCAACACCGGATCTGCCATGCCCGGCAAGAGCGGCGATGCCGGCGTCAGCGGGGGAGTCAGCGGGGGAGTCAACCGGGGAGTCAACCCCGCTGCTGCCACCGGGTCATCGCCGCAAAGCGTTGTGCCCCAATGGTTTCCGGCCGATGGCGGGGCGGTGCTGACGGGCCTGGCACGCGCCGCTATCGAACGCGCGCTCGGTTTGCCGCCTTCGTTTGCGCTCTCTGCGCCGTGGCTCGCACACACAGCGGCAGTGTTTGTCACGCTGACGCGCGATGGTGCTTTGCGCGGTTGCATCGGCTCGCTGGCGGCGCATCGCGCGCTCAGTCTGGACCTGAGCGAGAACGCGGTGGCGGCAGCGCTGCGCGACCCGCGCTTTGCGCCGGTGACGGCGCAAGAGTTGCCTGCCCTCAAAGTCGACGTGTCGCTGCTGACAGCCCCGCAGGCGATGGTGTTTGTGAGCGAGGCGGATGCACTGGCGCAGTTGCGCCCGCCGTTTGACGGTGTGATTTTTGAAGCGTCCGGACAGCGCTCAACCTTTTTGCCGCAGGTGTGGGAGCAAATTCCCACACCGCGCGCGTTCCTCGCGGCGCTCAAAGAGAAGGCCGGCGTACCAACAGGCTACTGGGGCACCGATGTGCGGCTGTCGCGCTATTGGGTCGCCAAGTTCAGCCAATGAACCATCCCGCGCGCTGGTGGCACGCCCTGCCGGACGGCAGGATCCAATGCGATTTGTGCCCGCGTGATTGCAAGCTGCACGAGGGCCAGCGCGGCGCATGCTACGTGCGCCAGCGCAGCGGTGACGCGATGCAGTTGACCACCTACGGGCGCTCCTCCGGGTTTTGCATCGACCCGGTGGAGAAAAAACCGCTGAACCATTTTTATCCAGGATCGAGCGTGTTGTCGTTTGGCACGGCCGGCTGCAACCTCGCCTGCAAGTTTTGCCAGAACTGGGACATTTCCAAATCACGCGACATGGACCAGCTGATGGCCGAAGCCTCACCCGAGGCGATTGCGCGCGCGGCGCAGCAGGCGGGCGCGCGCTCGGTGGCGTTCACCTACAACGACCCGGTGATTTTTGCCGAGTATGCAATGGATGTGGCTGATGCCTGCCACGCGCTCAATGTGCAAACGGTGGCGGTGACGGCCGGCTACATGCATGCCGCGCCGCGCGCCGAGTTTTACGCGAAGATGGACGCGGCCAATATTGATCTGAAGGGGTTTACCGAGCGCTTCTATGCCAATTTGTGTGCGGCGCGCCTGGCCGATGTGCTCGACACGCTG
>JANOYK010000434.1:0-2831 GCA_031428855.1 Burkholderiales bacterium
ATCGCCCCCGCCACCGCCACAAAGCCTGCGCCCGGTGCGGGCGAGATATTGGTCAAGGTCAGCGCCGCCACCCTCAACTACCGTGATCTCGCGGTGCTGTCGGGCGGTTACATGCCGAATCTGCCGATGCCGTTTGTGCCAGCCTCGGATTGCTGCGGCACGGTTGAGGCGGTGGGCGCGGGCGTCACCCGCTTCAAAGCCGGTGACCGCGTGGTGCCGTGCTACATCCAGGGTTATCGCGATGGCGCGTTGACCGCTGAGCAGCGCGCCAACGGCACCCTCGGCGGGCCGCTGCCGGGCGTGTTGCAGGAGTACCGCGTGGTGCCGGCCGAAGACGCTATCGCAGCGCCCGCTTACATGACTGATGCGGAAGCCGCCACCTTGCCCATCGCCGCGCTTACTGCGTGGTCGGCCCTGCAGCGCGGTGGCATCAAGGCGGGCGACAACGTGCTGGTGCAGGGTACTGGCGGCGTGGCGCTGTTTGCGTTGCAGCTTGCGCGCGCCGCTGGTGCGCGCGTGGTGGCGCTCACGTCCACTGCCGAGAAGGCCGCCATGTTGAAACGCATCGGCGCTGCCGAGGTGATTGATTACGTCAAAACGCCCGCCTGGTCTGGCGCAGTGCGTGAGGCCACCGGCGGGCACGGTGTGGACATCATCATCGAGACGGTCGGCAGCACCTTGCCCGAGTCGCTCGGCGCGGCGGCGTTCAATGGCTTCATCGGCATCATCGGTTTTCTTGGCGGCATGCAGGTGCCACTCAACATTCGCCAGTTGATCGGCCCGATGGTGTGCGTGCAGGGCATCGTGGTCGGCTCGCGCGCCGGGCTCGAAGCCATGTGCCGCGCCATGACGCTGCACCAAATTCATCCAGTGCTGGACCGCACCTTTGGGTTCAGCGAGTCGCGCGCAGCGCTGCAGCACATGCAGCGCGCGGCGCACGTGGGCAAGATCGTGATTGATGTAGCGGCGCAGGCTTGACTTTGACGCCAGACCGCGCCGGGGCAGCATGAACCAGCCTGGCACTGCACCTGACAACATCGTGGCGTCGCGCGCTGCGGCGTTCCTGCTGCTCGCACTCGCCAATTTGTTCTGGTCGGGCAACTGGATCATCGGCCGCGCATTGCGCGATGACATTGATCCGGTCACGCTCAACTTCTGGCGCTGGCTGATTGCGGCGCTGGTGCTGGCGCCGTTTGCGCTGCCGGGCATCCTGGCGCAGCGCGCGCTGATCCGGCGCAGTGCCGGGCTGATCGCGCTGCTCGCGCTCACCGGTGTGGTGCTGTTTCAACTGCTGGTGTATGTCGGCCTGCACACCACTACGGCGGTCAACGGTGTGCTGCTCAACTCATCGTCGCCGCTGTTTTTCATGCTCTGCTCGTGGGTGATGGAGCGCGAACGCGCCACGCGCGGGCAGGTGGCCGGCATGCTGATCTCGTTCGCCGGCATTTTCATCATTCTCGCGCGCGGCGACATCGCCCATCTGCGCCAGATCACCTTTCATGCCGGCGACGCCTGGGTGCTGCTGGCAATGGCAGTGTGGGGCGTTTACTCGGTGCTGCTCAAGCGGCGCGAACCCGCGCTGGGCGGCGTGCTGCTGCTGTTTCTCACTGCCGCCGCCGGGGTGCTGATGCTGGTGCCAATGCTGCTGGCGGGGGCGCTGTACCCGCCGCTGCAGGTTGGGCTGCGCCTGCCGGCCGGTGATGAAATAGCCGCCGTGCTCTACGTCGCGCTGGCCGCCTCGGTGGGGTCGTTCATGTGCTGGAACCGCGGCGTCGCCGTGGTCGGGGCCAATGCGGCCGGCGTGTCGCTGCACTTGCTGCCCGCGTTCGGCACCCTGCTCGCCATCATTTTTCTGGGCGAGACGTTTCAGCTGTTTCATGCCGCCGGTGTTGCTGCCATATTGACTGGCGTGGTGGTAGCGGCGCGCGCCGCACCGCCGCGGGCGGTGGCATGATGGTGGCGCTGCTGGTTGCCGCTGGTTGCTGCCCCTACAATTTAATTTGCCGCGTCATGGCCACCATTACCACCATTGCCGCCATTGCCACATCCGCCATCCACTGATCTCCGGGCCATCAGATGATTCCACGCACGCTGTTTAATTCAGACCACGAAACCTTCCGCGATTCGGTGCGCCGCTTCATGCAGGAAGAGGTGGTGCCACACGACGAGCGCTGGATGGAGCAGGGGTTTGTCGACCGCGATGTCTGGCTCAAAGCCGGTGCCAATGGGCTGTTGTGCGTGAGCATGCCGGAAGTCTATGGCGGCGCAGCGGCAGACAAGCTCTACAGCGTGGTGCTGATGGAAGAGCAGGCGTTTGCCAACTCGTCGTCACTCGGCTTCGGCCTGCATTCCGAAATCGTCGCGCCCTATCTGAACCGCTACGGCAGCGATGTGCTCAAGGCCAAGTATTTGCCCAAGATGGCGCGCGGCGAGATGATCGGCGCGATTGCCATGAGCGAGCCGGGTGCCGGTTCCGATTTGCAGGCGATCAAGACCGCCGCCGTAAAACAGGGTGACAAATACATCATCAACGGCTCGAAGACCTTCATTACCAACGGCTGGCACTGTGACCTCGTAATCGTGGTCGCCAAGACCGATCCGGCCAAGGGTGCCAAGGGCACCAGCCTGCTCATTGTTGACACCTCGATGCCGGGCTTCACCAAGGGTAAGCGTCTGAAAAAAATGGGCCTGAAGGGGCAGGACACGTCTGAATTGTTTTTCGACAACGTCGAAGTGCCCGCCGAAAATTTGCTGGGACAGGAGAACAACGGCTTCATCTACCTGATGCAGGAGCTGCCGTGGGAGCGCATGCAGATCGCGATTGGCGCAAT
>JANOYK010000435.1:0-1603 GCA_031428855.1 Burkholderiales bacterium
GCCATGCACCGATGCGATGGCAATATGCAAAGCGTCAAGACGTGCCTTGGCAGGAACCGCGCCGTTGGCTTTGGCATTTCATGAGCGCCGCGTGTGATGTGACCGTATTGTCGCGCTGATTCGGATGCGACTAAGTCATCGTCCTTCCCATCGTCCTGCCCGCGACGATCGGCATCGCCGCCTGGTGGTCGTTCGCGCAACTGCCCGGCTGGCCCGGCAGTGAAGGCAGCCGCGAATTCTTCCACGGCAAAATCGCACTGGTAGTGCGCAACGTCAAATGGATCGCGCTGGGGCTGGCGTTTGCGTTGCCTGCGGTGTTGCTGTTCGCCGCCACCAAGATGCCGGCGTTCTGGTTGCTTGCGCTGGCGGCGGTGTCACAGTTGCTTGGGTTGCTGGCCGAGCGCTGGCTGTTTTTTGCGCAGGCGAATCATCCGCAGAATATTTACTATCAGGCGGTAGCTTGACGTTCGAGCTGCGGGATAGGCTGTGTCAGAAGCTATTGCCTGAAGAACCGCTCCTGTCAACAGTTTCCGCCTGCTGCGTGGGCGCTGTCAATGCGAACTGCGGCGAACGCGCGATGCCGCTTTCTGCCACGGGTCAAGCACTGCCACACCGGTGGTTTCAAAGTCCGCCACGTTGCGCGTGACTACCGTCATGCCATGCACCAGCGCGGTGGCGGCAATCATTGCGTCACGGTCAGAGCGCGGGTCGGGCACGTGCAGCGCCGCGCATCGTTGCGCCACGGGCGTGTCCACTGCCAGGATGCGTCCGGCAAATGCGGGGAGTACGGCGTGATCGAACCAGGCGCGCAAGATTGCGCCTTGCGCCTGGTCACGCCGCTCCATTCTGAGAATGCCGGTTTCTAGCTCGAGGATGGTGATCACCGAGACGAACTGGCTGGCCGCGGGAATGCCTGCCTCCCACGCCTTCACGTGCTTATCGACGAGACCGCTTTTTGATTTGCGCAGTTCCGATACAACATTGGTGTCGAGAAGGAACATCAGGAAAAGTCCGCCGGACGGTACAGCGTGCCGCCCATGCGCGGCGGATCGAACTTGATTTTTGCCGCTTGCGGATGCGCCAGCAGTTCTCCAATGCTCTGTTGGCTGCCGGTGATTTTTTGATACTGCGCCATCGTCAGCAGCACATGCGCCGGGCGGCCGCGATCGGTGATGAAAACCGGGCCGCGCGTGGCGGCGCGCTTGGCGCCGCTGGCGTCCTGATTGAATTCGCGGCTCGACAGAGTGGTAATGGACATGATTTTCCGAAGTCAATTTTAATGTAGAGATATTACTACAATTAATCCACCCTGAATGAAAAAAGAGACTGAGCAATGCACCCCGCGTGGTCTGTCATCTTCTTCACTGTGTTGGCCGGCATGGGCCAGGGCTTGTTCCTGATGCTGGTGCGCGCCGAAGCGCACGGTGCCGAGCCGCTCGCGCTCGCCATCGGCGGGCTGCTCAGCGTGGTGCTGATGTGCATCGGCCTCGCCTGCTCGTTCCTGCATCTCGGCCACCCGCTGCGCGCCTGGCGCGCCATCGCCATGTGGCGCACCTCGTGGCTCTCGCGTGAAGTCATCATCCTGCCCGCGACGATCGGCACC
>JANOYK010000436.1:0-2227 GCA_031428855.1 Burkholderiales bacterium
CGAACTCGGTCTCGGCGCACGTGGGGCAATGCCAGCCTCGCAATCCGCGCACGGTGGTGCGCAGGCCCTCAATGGTGGCAGTTACGTCGCGCATGCCATGCTTGAGCAGGGTGCCGTCGTCGCAATTGAGACAGTAAGCCGGTTTGCGCATGCTATTTCTCCTTGAATTGAATCACCACTGCGCCGTCTTGCAGCGTCAGCTTGATGTACGCGGTCTTCCCGTTTGGACAAGGTGCGTGATAAACGTCCTGCCACACACGATGATCGGCATTCGTGGTCATGCTCTTGTGCAACATGCGCTTCCATAGGTTGGACAATAACGGATTCCGTTAATAATGACAATAAAGCGCGAAGCCTCCGCCACGGTGAGAATGACGCTATGCCGCCGTCTTGGCCGGTCTCTCCACACCGTGCATCACTGCTGGTATCGTAAGTTCTGTTCGGTGCCGGCTCGACCGGCTAAAGTTGATTCACCACAACTCGCCGGTTTTGAGCGGCGCACGGAGCACAACATGACCCATCGCCGCAGATTCATCACCGCCCTCGGGGCCGGCGCGCTGGCCCACACTCTCACCAACGCATGGTCGGCGCTGGCGCAAGCACCCGCCAGGGCGCCGCCCAAAATCTGGCGCGTCGGGTTCATCTGGGCCGCGTCGCGCGCGACCACGCAACGCAGTCTCGACACCATTTTGCGCAAGCTGCGCGAGATCGGCTATGTCGAAGGCCGCGACTTCAGCACCGAGCATCTCTGGGCCGACGGCGACGCGAAGCTGCTGCCCGGCTTTGCGGCCGACATGGTGGGCCGCAAGGTCGACCTGATCGTCACCTACAGCACCGCAGCGGCACAGGCCGCAAAAGCGGCCACGCGCGAGATTCAGATTCCGGTGGTGTTCTCGATGGTCAGCGACCCGGTGGCGAGCAGCGTGGTGAACAGCCTGGCGCGCCCGGGCGGCAACGTCACCGGCTGGTCCAACATGCTGCCCGACACCAGCGAGAAATTGCTTGAGTATCTTGGCGCCATGAAACCGAAGATGGCGCGCGTGGCAGTGATGTCCGATCCGGGCAACCCGGGCAAGGTGCTCGAGATCGCCAAACTGCAGCAGGCGGCCGCCAGACTGGGCCTGACCCTGCGCGCCAAAGAGTTGCGCAACGCCGCCGACATCGACACTGCGTTCAACCAGATCGCGCGCGAGCGCACCGATGCGCTGATCATCCTGGTCGATGGCGTGACCACCACCCACCGCCAGCGGATCGTCGATCTGGTGGCCAAGCAGCGGCTGCCGGCGATCTATCAGGTGCGCGAATTTGTCGAGGCCGGCGGCCTGATGTCGTTCGGCCTGAACATCAGCCGGCAGCAAGAACGGACGGCCGAATACATGCACCGGATTTTCAAGGGCGCCAAACCGGCCGACCTGCCGGTTGAACAACCGACCCGGGTCGAGCTGGTGATCAACGGCAAGATGGTGCGCGCGCTCGGCCTGAAGATTCCGCAAGCGCTGCTGATCAGCGCCGAAGAGGTGATTGAGTGAGCAGCCCATTGCATGACCAATTGGGTGATCGAGTGAACCGGAAAATGAAAAATCAACCGGCACGCGCCGGAGTGGCCGCAGACATTCGATGCGAAACCGTTGGTACAGGCGGGTTGCAGGCTGGCAATGGCCCGCAATCATTGGTGCAGGCGGGTTTCAGGAGATTGACTCGATGAATGAAAACCTGCCCAGCCTGACCACGCCACCCTCCGGCTACGCCGAATGGCTGACCAGTCTCAAGCAGCGCATTCGCGGCGCGCGGCAGCGTGCGCTGCTGGCGGCCAATAATGAACAGATCCGGCTGTATCACGACATCGGGCGCGAGATTCTGGAGCGCCAAAGTCAACAGGGCTGGGGCGCCAAGGTGATTGAACGGCTGGCGTTCGATCTGCGCGCCGCGTTCCCGGACATGAAGGGATTCTCGGTGCGCAATCTGCTTTACATGCGGCTTTTCGCTGAGCAGTGTCCGCACCGGCAATTTGTGCAGCAGACTGCTGCACAAATGGATCAGGTATCCGCAGAGTCATTGCCGTGGTTTCACATTGTCACGCTGCTGACCCAATTAAAGCAGCCCGAACTGCGCGCCTGGTATGCGCGCGAGGCGTTGGAGCAGTCCTGGCCGCGCGGCACCTTGACCGTCCAGATCAAAAACCAGCTGCATCTGCGCCAGGGTGCCGCCGTGTCCAACTTTGCCCAGC
>JANOYK010000437.1:0-3881 GCA_031428855.1 Burkholderiales bacterium
ACGAGTCCGTCAAGTGCATCGCATGGTATGCCCAAGTTGGTTGCTTGCATCATCTTGGAATTGCGGGGGTTGATGCGAATCAGCGGCATCCCCTGCCGCTCACAAAACCGCCGCACAGTCACGATGGCCGTCCCCGCCCCGATTTCGATCACGACAGGCCGCTCAACGCCCGCCCGCCATCGCTCAAATCGCGCCGCCTGAAGTTCGTACTCCGCATCAATCCAGTCGTGGTCATCGAATAGCAGTGCGTTTGGGCGGGCGACGCCGCCGCAGCGCGGGCACGTGGGCAGCGCAGATGTGAGCATGCCTCGCTGCGGATCGATTTCGGGTGCGAAGCTGTCTGCGCTCCATGTTTCGGATGTGCATGGTTTGAGGCATTGCAGTTTGTGGAGGGAGCCGTGGATTTCGTGAATGCGGTTTGGGTCGAAGCCGGCTTTTTGAAACTGGCCGTCGACGTTGCTGGTGCAGACGAAGACGCCGTGCTTTTTTGTTGCGCCAATTTCCTTGAGGATGGTGTAGCCCGCGTGCGGCACGGTGTTGCGGTAGAGGCGGAGGCGGTGGCCATAGAAGCCCCACACGGTCCAGGCGCGCCGTTCGAATGATTCCGGGCAGGCAATGTCTTCAAAGCGGATTTTCCGTTTGCCGAGCGCAGGGTAGGCGCGCCAGAAGCCGTTGCGCCCGCGAAAATCGGGCAGTCCAGAGTCGACACCCATGCCTGCGCCGGCACCGACGATGAGGCCATCGGCTTGTGCGATCAGTTCAGCGGCGCGGGCGAATTTTTCATCGAGTGGTGCTTGCATTGTGGGCTGCCCCCTGCGTTGACGCGTGATTGCGTCGAACTTGACGCATTTGTAACGCGCTTGGGAGCAAGGGTAGCGCTGGCATCCGACGGATGGCGTCGCGCTGCGGGCAGGTTCATTCGAGTTCGATTGACAACCATCACAAGTGTTGTTAACGTTACAACATGAAGGCGACGCTCCTCCTGAAAGAGCGCATCAAGCTTGGTGATGACCGGTTTGCCGAGACGGTGGTTTGGCAGTTGCCGCAGACGTTGCCGGGGTCTGCGCATGGTTACAAGTACCGGCTGGCATTGGTGGTCCGCGAAGTCTGTGTGTTGCGCTACGACAATGAGACTGGCAAGGGCGATCACAAGCATGCCGCCGGCGTCGAGGTGGCTTATGCGTTCAGCACGCTGGATCAACTCGTTGATGATTTTTGGGCTGATGTGGCAACGTTCTGAGGTGACTATGAACACTGTAACCATTGATGTATCGAGCATCGACGCGGCCAAGCAGCGCGCCAAGGCGGCCTTTCGGGGTGTGCGGCAGGGCGCACGTATCAGCTTTGCCAGCCATGAAGACCTGTGGAGCACTCTCACTGCCAACCGTTGGGCGCTGCTGAAGGCCTTGACTGGCGCCGGCCCGCTGGGCGTGCGCGAGTTGGCGCGGCGCGTGGAACGTGACGTGAAAGGCGTCCACACCGACGCGCAAGCCCTGGTGCTGTGCGGTGTGATCGACAAGACCGCCGATGGAAAACTGAAATTCCCCTATGACGCAGTGCATGTGGATTTCATGCTGAAGGCGGCATAGCGGCGGGTGACGCAACGCGAGAGCCTGGCCTAAAGTCGATCAGCGCCAAACAGGAGCGCCTGCGGCGGCTCTGGGATGCGCGGCTGGCGCACCAGATGAGCACACTGCCGCCGTTTGATCTTGTGTTCCGTGAGGTGATGCGCGCAGTGCGCGCTGGCGGCTTGCCGGGAGCGAGGCGTTGACACGCGGAGCCGCTTGCGGCACCGGCTATTGAATGCGGCGCGCCTGCCCGCCAAACCCGCGAATCCACCGTTCAAGCTGGGGGTTGTCATGCACGGTCGCGCTGATCAGCACGTGGCGCGCCCCGGCGGTCTCGATGGTTTGATCGCTTGAGAGTGGCGTCTCTTGCAGGTGGGCGGCGGCCGATTTTTCCATGCGCAACACCAGCTTGACCTTTTTGCCGGTTTCCCCAAAGCCAAAGGCACCCGCCGCGACGTAGTGTTGCAGCGAGAAGCCTTCAGGCGCCTCAATGTCATCGTCAAGCACCTCGACCGCCTTGATGCGATGCAGGGCGAGAATGCGCGGGTCTTTGTAGGGGGCGATGGTGGCGACCAGATAGGTGACAGCGCCGCGCTGCACCAGTCCCAGAGGGTGGATGCGGTGCTCGGCTGGTTTGGGTTTCGGCGGCTGGTCTGTTGCGTTGATCGCCGGCGACTGGTAGCGAATCTGCATCTGCTTTTCGCGTAGCAGGGCGTCGTAGACCGCGCGCTGGATTTTCAGGTCTTGTCTGGGCGGCAGCAGCGGCTGGTTGGCCTGCACCACGGCGATTTTCCGGAGCCATGCCGAGGTCTTGTTGGCCGCGCGCTTGTCTTCCAGAGCGTGGCTGGCGGCGTCGAAATGCGGTTTGAGGTGATCGACCACACTCAGTGGCAGCAGGCCCTTGAGATACTGCTCCGTGAGCTTGAGGGCGAGCGCTTCCTCGGGCATCAAGCGCGGGATGTCGAGCGTGGGGGCGTCTTCCTTCCATGACCAGCCGTAGGGCTTTTCGCGCTCATCGGAGACCAGGGGAAAGACTGTGGAAAGGTTGGTCAAGTCACGTTCGATGGTACGTTTGTCGATGTTGTATCCGTTCAGCAGCAATCGGCTGTGAAGGTCGCGGGCCGTGATCTTGGCTGGCGCGCGGGGAATCAGGCGCAACATGTGCCACTGGCGTTTGATGGTGTCCTGGTTGCTGGGCATGGGGTCGATTGTCGATGAGTGGTGCGACATATTACGTCGCTTTGGCGCGGCATAATTCTGTGAGCATCGATTGCCGTTTCAAGCTTGCCATCCCATTTGTGCGGCGGCGCGCGCTACTGGACATGATATGAAGACCCGCACAGACCCCGTGCAAACCTGCACCAACCCACTGAGACTGCTATGACCGGACCAAAAACCCCAAGATTGTCCAAATCGCGTCTGGCGGCATTCAAACAATGCCCGAAGCGGCTTTGGCTGGAACATTACAAAGTCGTTGAGATCAAGCATGGTGCGGCAGCCGAGGCGCGCTTCGCGGTTGGCAATCGTGCCGGTGCGCTGGCGCGCGAACTGGTTGGTCACGGCCTGCTGATTGAGCATCAGGATGATCTGGGCCGGGCCATTGCCGAGACGGACATGTGGTCCTGCGAGGATGCGGAGCAGCCGATATTTGAGGGGACGTTCGAGCGCGATGGCGTTCTGGTGCGGGTGGATGCCCTGTTGCCGGTGCGCTGGCGGCAGGGCACTGCGTATCGCCTGTGCGAGGTGAAGTCGTCAGCCGAGGTCAAGCCGTATCACTACTTCGACATTGCCGTGCAGAAATGGGTGATTGAAGGCCAGTCGCCGCGTCTGCGGATCAAGCAGTCTGAACTGGTGGTGATTGACAAGAACTTTGTCTATCAGGGCATGGACGATTACGCGGGCCTGTTCAAAAGCTATCAGGTTGACCATGCCATCGGCGACGAGTTGGCCGGCATTCCGGTGGTGGTGCAGGCGGCGCGCAAGACCTTGCGCGGCAAGGAACCGAAAATCGAGATGGGGCCGCAATGCACCGCGCCATTCGCGTGCCCGTTCATCGAGCATTGCGGCAAGGGCGCGCCGCCGCTGCCGAAATATCCGGTCACGCTATTGCCGCGCGGTCAACGCCTTGCAGCGGAATTGATCGCCGAGGGCTACACCGACTTGCGCAAGGTACCGGCCAAACGGATGGAGGGGGTCAAGAGCCCGCAGCAGCGGCGTGTGCATGCGGTGACGGTGTCTGGATCGCCTTACCTCGCGGCCGATGCCGCGCACGAGTTGGCGAAACTGCCCTATCCACGCTTCTACCTCGATTTC
>JANOYK010000438.1:0-2285 GCA_031428855.1 Burkholderiales bacterium
CAAGAAAGTGTCGTCCAAGCGCACCATCCTGATGGTTGAGCACAACATGAACGTGGTCGCGACCATTGCTGACACCATCACGGTATTGCAGCGCGGTGCGGTGCTGGCCGAGGGGCCATATGCCGAAGTGTCGAACAACCCGCAGGTGAAGGAAGCCTATATGGGCACGGTCGAGGCCGAACTCGAAAGTGTCCGAGAGACCGCGCATGGCTGAGGCACTGCTCGAGGTCGCCAACCTGCACGCCTACTACGGCGAATCGCACATCCTGCATGGCGTCGATTTCAGCGTCAACAAGGGCGAGGTGGTGACCCTGCTCGGGCGCAACGGCGCCGGCCGCACCACCACGCTGCGCGCGATTCTCGGCCTCACCGGCACGCGCAGCGGGTCAATCAAAATCAATGGCGTTGAAGCCATCTCGATGTCGACGCACAAGATTGCGCATCTGGGCCTCGGTTACTGCCCGGAGGAGCGCGGCATCTTCGCCAGCCTGTCGTGCGAGGAAAACCTGATGCTACCGCCGCTGGTCGGCGCCAATGGTGCGACCGGCATGCCGGTGGCCGAGATTTACGAGATGTTCCCCAACCTCAAGGAGAGGCGCGACTCGCAGGGCACGCGCCTGTCGGGCGGCGAACAGCAGATGCTGGCCGTCGCGCGCATCCTGCGCACCGGCGCCAACCTGCTGCTGCTCGACGAAATTTCCGAAGGCCTGGCGCCGGTGATCGTGCAGGCCTTGTCAAGCATGATCCGCATGCTCCGCGCCAAGGGCTATACCATCGTGATGGTGGAACAGAATTTCCGCTTTGCGGCACCGCTCGCCGACCGGTTTTATGTGATGGAGCATGGCAGGATTGTCGAAGGCTTCGCCAGTGGCGAGCTTGACGCCAAGATGGACATGCTGCATGAGTACCTGGGTGTTTAGTTTTTTCAAAGGAGACAACATGAAACGCACCACCATTGCATTTGCAGTCAGCGCCGCATTGCTGGCCATGTCGGCCGCGCATGCGCAACCGACCCAAGCCACCAAGGCGGGTTCCGCCGCAGCGGGCGCGATTTCCGGCGATATCGTCAAGATCGGCGTGCTGACCGACATGTCGGGCCTGTATGCCGACCTCGGCGGCCAGGGTTCGGTCGAGGCGGCCAGGATGGCGGTGGCCGATTTCGGCGGCAAAGTGCTGGGCAAGAACATCGAAGTGCTCGGCGCCGATCACCAGAACAAGGCCGACGTCGGCGCCCAGAAGGCGCGCGAATGGTTCGACCAGCAGGGCGTCGACATGATCACCGACGCGCTCAATTCGGCGGTCGCCATCGCCGTCACCAAGGTGGCGGGCGAGAAGAAGCGCATCCTGATCGATGTCGGTGCCGCCAGCACGCGCCTGACCAACGAGGACTGCAATGCCTACACGGTGCACTACGCGTATGACACTTACGCGCTCGCCAACGGCACCGGCAACGCCATCGTCAAGCAGGGCGGCAAGAGCTGGTTCTTCCTGACCGCCGACTATGCGTTCGGCCATTCGCTCGAACAGGACACCGCCAACGTGGTCAAGGCCGGCGGCGGCACCGTGGCGGGCGCGGTGCGCCATCCGCTCAACGCAGCCGACTTTTCGTCGTTCCTGCTGCAGGCACAGGCATCCAAGGCGCAGATCGTCGGCCTGGCCAACGCCGGCGGCGACACCATCAACGCGATCAAGGCGGCCAACGAGTTCGGCATTACCAAAAACCAGAAGCTGGCCGGCCTGCTGGTCTTTATCACCGACATCCATTCACTCGGCCTCGCCACTACACAGGGCATGTTCCTGACGGACGGCTGGTACTGGGACCTGAATGACGAGACGCGCAAATTCGGCCGTCGCTACTTCGACAAGATGAAAAAAATGCCGACCATGGTGCAGGCCGGTGTCTATTCGTCGACGCTCACCTACCTGAAGGCGGTCCAGGCTGCCGGCACCGACAATGCCGACACGGTGATGGCGCAACTGAAGAAGACCAAGATCAACGACATGTTCGCCAAAAATGGTTACGTGCGTGCCGATGGCCGCATGATTCACGACATGTATTTGATGGAAGTGAAGAAACCCGCTGAATCGAAGTACCCGTGGGATTACTACCATGTGCGCGCCACGATCCCGGGCGAGCAGGCCTACCAGCCGCTGTCGCTGTCACGCTGCCCGATGATCACCAAGAAGTAAGCCTTAACCGGATCGCCCGCCGCCCTGTCGTTTACGTTCGGGTTCTCGTTTGACATGCGGCGGGTGGTCTGAATCAACTCAAACCAAATGGAAAT
>JANOYK010000439.1:0-3042 GCA_031428855.1 Burkholderiales bacterium
AGCGTTTTCACGTCGAAGGTGTGCATGTTCTTCATGTGCAGCTTGAGACGCTCGGGCGACTGGCCGGTGTAGCCGATGGTCCAGACGCCGCGATTGATCTCGCGCAGAATGTCTTCGACCACCGGCTCTTCGTACTTGCCACCCTGCGTAGTGATTTTCTGCACCGCGATGTTTTGCTTGCCGCCCGCCTTGCCGATCAATTGATCGCCAAAGCCGAGTTTCTTGGCCAGCTCATACATGATGGTGTGATCGTTGAGCGCCTCGAACAGCGGGTCAATCACCTTCTCGCGCCACTGGATCGAACGGTTTGAGGCCGTGGCCGAGCCGGAGCACTCCAATTGCGTCGCTGCCGGCAACAGATACACCACCTGATTCGGGTTGCGCACCTCAGTGCCGGTGGGCGGCATCGCGATCATGGCGGCAGTAGCGCTCGGATAGGGGTCAATCACGACCATCATCTCCAGCTTGTCCATCGCCTTTTTCATGTCGAGGCCGCGTGTCTGCGAGTTCGGCGCATGGCCCCAGTAGAACATCGCCTTGACGGCTTTTTCCTGATCGAGCTTGTCGTCTGACTCCATCACGGCATCGACCCAGCGCGACACCGTGGTGCCGGAGCGCTCCATCAGGGCCTGCGAGGCATAACGGCTCTTGATCCAGTCGTAATCGACATTCCAGACCTTGGCGAAGTGTTTCCACGAACCGGTTGCCAGGCCGTAATACCCCGGCAGCGAATCCGGATTCGGGCCGACGTCGGTTGCGCCCTGCACGTTGTCATGGCCGCGGAAAATGTTGGCGCCACCACCGGAGACGCCAATGTTGCCGAGCGCCAGTTGCAGGATGCAAGAGGCGCGCACCATCGCATTGCCGATGGTGTGCTGGGTCTGGCCCATGCACCAGACGATGGTGGCCGGTTTGGCCTTGGCCATCATCTCGGCCACTTTGAGCATTTGCGCCGGCGGCACGCCGCAGGCGGCTTCGACGGTATCGGGGGTCCACTTTTCCAGCACTTCTTTTTTGATCGCCTCCATGCCGTAGACGCGGTCGTTGATGTACTTGGTGTCTTCCCAGCCGTTTTTGAAAATGATGTGCAGCAGGCCAAACAAGAACGGGATATCGGAGCCGGAGCGGATCCGCACAAACTCGTCGGCCTTGGCTGCTGTGCGGGTGAAGCGCGGATCGACCACGATCATCTTGGCACCGGTCTCTTTGGCGTGCAGCGCGTGCATCACCGACACCGGGTGCGCTTCGGCCGCGTTCGAGCCGATGTACAGCATGCATTTGGTGTTCTGCATGTCGTTGTACGAATTGGTCATCGCACCGTAACCCCAGGTGTTGGCCACGCCCGCCACCGTGGTGGAGTGGCAGATGCGCGCCTGGTGGTCGCAGTTGTTGGTGCCGAGCAGCGAAACCCACTTGCGCAACAGGTAGGCCTGTTCGTTGTTGTGCTTGGAGGAGCCGACCACAAAAATGGAATCGGGCGTGTCTTCCTTGCGGATTTTTTCGACCCGCGCGGCAATTTCAGTCAGCGCCGTATCCCAGCTGATGCGCTCGTATTTATTGGTCTTGGGGTTAAGCTTCATCGGGTACTTGAGGCGGTGGGTGTGCTCGGTCATACCGTGCTCGCGGATCGACGCGCCCTTGGCGCAATGCGCACCGAGATTGATCGGCGAATCGAACACCGGCTCCTGGCGCACCCACACGCCATTTTTGACCACCGCGTCAATCGCGCAGCCGACCGAACAATGGGTACACACGGTGCGCTTGACTTCGATCTTGTCGGCCTTGGCGTCTTGCGCCTGCGACTGCTCGATCATCGAGAAGCCCAGCGTCGAGGCAAACGCCCCGGCACCGGCACCGAGACCGGAGCGCTTGAGAAACGCGCGGCGGCCCATGGTGTTTTGCAGCACACCGCCGAGCGAGCGCGACAACAGGGCGCGCGACGACACCTCACCCGCAGATTTACGAGTCAGCAACATGGCAATGCTCCTTTAGATCGTGGTGGTGCGGTAATAACTGCGCACGTGCTCGCTGAGCTGATAGCCCTTGCCAGGCGGCACACTGGCCTTGGAGGTTTTGACGCTGGCGTCAGGTTTGCGCGCGGTCACCAGCACGGCTGCGGCAGCGGCTGATGCGGCACCGGCACCAAGCAGAAAATGGCGGCGGCCGGGTTTGCTTTGTGTCTCACTCATTGTCGTCTCCAGTAGAACTGTTGCATCGTGAAGCAATCCCCTGCTTCATCATTTTTTGACGCATTGATCGGACTTTCCGGCCTCACGGCCTGCCCTGCCCTGCCCTGCCCGGCTGCGTTCTGTTTTCTGTTTTATTCAATTGCGAGTTTTACACCGTCCACTCGAAATATTCAACCTCAATTTCAAAAAAACATCGCAACATGCGAGATAGCGCCTGATACAGCGGCGGCGCGCCGCTCGCTTCTATTGCAGTGCAAAAATCGGCATGCCACGGCTTAAGGTAGCTGTTGAAAAAAGCCGCCTGCGCTGAGAAGTCACCTTCGCTGCGCTGCACCAAGTGACGCATCACATCGAGCAAGCCCGCCAAATGATCCTCCGGCTCGACCGCCTCCGGCTTGCGCGCCAGCCCGAGGCGGCCCAGCTCGTCGCGCAAATGCACCAAGGTCAGTTCCTTGTAGTTTTGGGTGAGGTAGTGCGAGGCGTAGATTGATACCGGCGCTTTACCGATGCCAACGAATATCCGGTTGTACTCATCCGTGGTCTCAGACGGGTCCGCTGCCGCCGCTGCCGCCTGCAGTTCACCCCAAGTGGCGGAGAGCGGCGTACCGGACTCTGCTGTCAAACTGTCTGCTGCGGCAATCGCCCCGAGCACCGCCGCATCGGGGCCGGCGTAAAACAGGCGGGCGAGCAAGGCATAGATATCGGCGCGCACCGCGTCTTCCGGTGCGGGCGGCCGGGCGAAGTGAACCGGGTGGCTGGTGCCGGCGGCGCTCATGACTTGACGGCTCCGCCGCCTGCATTGCTGGCACCCAGAATTGACACCTCGTCCTTGTTTTCCATCATGTCCACC
The DNA here is from genome assembly GCA_031428855.1 of Burkholderiales bacterium. Taxonomy (GTDB): domain Bacteria; phylum Pseudomonadota; class Gammaproteobacteria; order Burkholderiales; family JAEUOS01; genus CANJDH01. Next base: position 3,040 of record JANOYK010000439.1, read on the forward strand.
ACG
>JANOYK010000440.1:0-9592 GCA_031428855.1 Burkholderiales bacterium
TCGGAGGCGCAGGTCTGGTCGTAAATCACCGCCGAGATGCCGGGCATCTCACGCAACTGCTTTTGCACCGCATCGAGTTGGTCGCGGTGATGCACGGTTACGCCGGGCGCCCAGGCGGTAGAGGCCGGGTACTTCTCCGGTTCGTCGGTCACCACCATGATCGGCGTGACACCCTCGGCATGCAGTTGCTGCGAGATCAGCCACGGGTTGAGCGGGCCATCGTGCTGCTGGCCGCCGGTCATCGCCACCGCGTCGTTGAACAGAATCTTGTAGGTGGCGTTGACCTTGGCCGCCACCGCCGCACGAATGGCGAGCAGACCCGAGTGAAAGTAAGTGCCGTCGCCCAGATTGACGAACACGTGTTTCTCGTCGGTGAAATGGGCCGCGCCAGCCCAGGTGACGCCCTCGGCCCCCATGTGGGTGAAGGTCGAGGTTTCGCGATCCATCCACTGCGCCATGTAGTGGCAGCCGATGCCAGCGAGCGCGCGCGAGCCTTCGGGCACGCGGGTCGAGGTGTTGTGCGGGCAGCCCGAGCAGAAGTACGGCGTGCGCACGGCAATCGGCAGCACCTTGGCGAGCGCGCCTTCCTTGGCATCGAGAAACGCGATGCGGGCATCGAGCCGCGCCTGAAGATCGGCTCCCACCAAGGGTTTCAGCCGTGCAGCCAAGGCACGCGCGACCAGCGCGGGGGTCAATTCACCGTGCAGCGGCAACAGCGTCTGGCCGGCTTCGTTGAATTTTCCGGTCACGCGCGGTGCAGCCGGAAATCCATACAAAATCTCCTTGGTCTGCGATTCAATCAGCGCGCGTTTTTCTTCGACCACAAAAATCTCGTCCAGCCCCTGCGCAAACGCGCGCACACCGGTTTCTTCCAACGGCCAGGTCACCGCGATTTTGTACAGGCGGATGCCGAGGTCAGCCGCCATCTTTTGGTCGATGCCCAGATCCGCCAGCGCCTGGCGCGTATCGGCGTAGGCCTTGCCGGCCGAGGCGATGCCAAGCTTGGGCTTGACCCCTGCGCCCTCGCGCCACAGCACCTGGTTCAGTTTGTTGGCGCGCACATAGGCCTTGACGGCCGGCAGCTTGTAGTTGAGCAGGCGCGCCTCTTCGCCGATGAAGTCGATGTAGTTGAAGCGGATCGACAGGCCATCCGGCGGCAGCACAAAGTCAGTCGGGATCACCGGCGTGACACGCCCCGGCGCAAGCTCCACCGTCGCGCCCGACTCCACGATGTCGGTCACGCACTTGATGCCGCTCCAGAGCGAGGCATAACGCGACATCGCAAAACCGTGCAAACCGAAATCGAGAATGTCCTGCACACTCGCCGGGTAAAACACCGGGGTCGAACAAGCGATCAGAATTTGCTCGGACTGGTGCGCAGTGGTTGATGACTTCGCGCCGTGATCGTCCCCTGCCAGCGCCAGCACGCCGCCCCAGGGGGAAGTGCCCGCCATGTTGGCGTGCTTGAACACGTCACCGCTGCGATCCACCCCCGGCCCCTTGCCGTACCAAATGCCGAACACGCCGTCGTAACGCGCGCCGGCAAACAGGTTGACCTGCTGTGTGCCCCAGATCGAGGTCGCCGCGAGGTCTTCGTTGACGCCCGGCTGAAACACGATGTGATGCTGCTTCAAGTGTTTCGACACGCGGCTCAGCGTCAGGTCGTAGCTGCCCAGCGGCGAGCCGCGATAACCGGAAATAAACCCGGCGGTGTTTTTGCCCAGGCGCGCGTCGGCATCACGCTGCAGCATCGGCAAGCGCACCAGCGCCTGCGTGCCGGTCATGAAGGCCGCGCCGGTGTCGAGCGTGTATTTGTCGTCGAGCGAGGTTTGTTCGAGCAGCTTGGGATTGACCGGAGCATTCATGCGCGTAGAGCCTCAAATAAAAAAGAGGAAAGAGGAAAAGGAGTGAGAGCAGGAGCCGGATGAGAACAGCAGCACAGAGTATAGACAAGCTCACGGAAACGCCGGGATCGCGGTCTCAATGCCGTAGTCCGCCACCTCGGGATGGCGGCGATGCACGATATCCCGAATCTCGGCGACCCGGCCCACCGGCACATCCACCATCAGCAGCAGGCGGCCCGCATCCATCTCGGCCTGGAAACGCTTCAGACGCTCGTTCGGCACCGAGGTGCCGATCATGCTGGCCGCCCACGCGCCGATGAACGCGCACACCAGCACTGGCACCACCAGCGTCCACGCGTTGTGCGGGAACGCATCGCCCAGCACTTGTGCCAGCACCAGCGTCGCGGCAAACCCGGTCAGCCCGCCCAGAATCAACCCGAGCTGCGCGGCATGCACCAGATCGGATTTTTGCAAATAGCTCGCCTCGCGCAGTTCGCCCAGCGGCGTGCCGCGTTTGGCCAGAAAGTGCATGCGCCGGTCTTCGATGCGTGCCAGCAGCAATTCGTTCGCGGTGCTGCGCGCGCTGTCGAGGTCAGGCAGGACGAAATACAGTCTGCGGTTCATGGAATACCTCCAGAATGGTGTGCGAAGCCTCCTTCGTACACCTTGGACGGATGGACGTCAAGAGGCTCTGTCAACAGAGGCTCTGCCGACAGGGCTCTGCCGGTGTCCCATAGAGAATCTGGCTTGGGATGGCGGGCAGCGGAATGTTGCGGCCGAATGTTGCGGCCGAATGTTGCGACCGCTTGGAAGTCTCCGCCTGGAAGTCTCCGCCTGGAAGCCTCCGCCTGGAAGCCTCCGCCGGGAAGCCTCACTGGCAGCCTGATTGCGTTGGCCTGCGCAGCGCAGCGCAATCGCGCTACGATACGTTATGCATCGCCGCTCCTTTCTCCACAAAGCCCTCGTGGCCGTTTGTGCCACCCCAGCCCTCGCCCGCGCGCAAAGCGGCACCCCAAGCGGGGCCACCCCTGGCACCGCCGGCGGCTCCACCCGCGCCAGCGCCACGCGTATGGCACTGGCGGCCGGCGGGTTCGTGCGCGCACTGACGGCATCGAACGCGCGGCGCGCCCAGCTTGCCGTTGATGCGCCCGAGCGCACCCGCTGGCGCTACACGCCCGGCAACCGCGCCGGCCTCACGCTGGGCGAGATGAATGCCGCCGAGCGTGCCGCTGTACAGGATTTGCTCACCGCCGCGCTGTCCGAGGCCGGGCGCGAGAAGGTCACCAACATCATCGAACTCGAACTGGTGCTGCGCGAACTGCAGGGCGATTTTCGCGATCCAGACCGTTACACCGTAGCGCTGTTCGGCACGCCCGGCGCGGCGCTCTGGGGCTGGCGCTTTGAGGGACATCATCTGTCGCTCAATTTCACCCTGGCGGGTGACAGCGTGGCGATTGATGCGCCCAGTTTTCTGGGCGCAACCCCGGCCATCGTGGCGAGCGGGCCGAAGCGCGGCCTGCGCGTGCTCAAGGAGGAGGAAGACCGCGCCTGGGCGCTGTTGCAGTCACTCGATCCGGCCCAGCGCGGCCAGGCGGTGATCGATTCACGCCCCTACGGCGACATCGTGAGCGGCACGCCGGCCAGGCTCGATCCGATGACGCCAGAGGGCCTGCGCGCGGAGCGCATGAATCCGGCACAACGCGCGCTGCTGCAACAGCTAATCGAGGTGTTCGCCGGCACCTTCAGCGCCGAATTGCGCGACGCGCGGCTGGCGCGCGCGCAAGCAGGCGGCGCGGACACGCGCTACTTCGCCTGGGCCGGTGCCACCACGCGCGGCGGCAGGTTCTATTACCGGATTCAGGGCGCGCAGTTTTTGATCGAGTTTGATGCGTCGCAAGACGGTGGCAATCATCTGCACTCGGTATGGCGCGATTTTCAACAGGATTTTGGCGCACATCTGGGCATCAGCAAAGCCGCGGGCAGCGTCAAGCCGGGACCAGCTCTGCCGTTTGGCCGCGACTTGCTGCGCGACCACTATGCGGCGTTTTCCGGGCCGGGGCGGCGTGCTGCGCACCGGCACTGAGCAGCACTGCGCGCAGGGTAGGTTGATTCCCGCATCGGCCGATCCCGGCCGGTGCGGTATCGTGACCGGCCCCGTAGAGACGCGCGAGAAATTGAACGCTGCGCGCCCTACTTGCCCGCCCCGCTGTCGTAGTAGTTATTCATCGCGCGCGAGAACGATTCATACACCTGCGGCACGTTGAAATCGTTCTGGCGCACGCGGTCGGCGCGCAGGTGGGCGATGAACTGCTGGGTCGATTGCACCGGAATATTTTTGGTATCCATTTTTTGGTCGAGAATCTTGACCGTCATCTCGGCAGCGACGCGGCCCTGCTCGAACGGTGAAGTGGCGAGCGCGATCATGCCGCCGTCTTCGACATAAAAACCGTTGGTGCCGATCACCGGCACGTTGGGCGTGTTGTCTTCCGTCCATTTGACCAACTCTTCCGGGCTGACCATTTTTTTCGAATCATCGTCAGACAACTGGATGCGGCGGTAGTTGGTGGTGATGAGCACATCGGCCTCGGCGTTGGCGCGCTTGACTTCGGACTTCCATTCGTCAAACGTCTTGACCAGTTTGGAGCGGTGCAGCACGAACGGTTTCCAGTCGAACGCCTCCAGAAAATGGGTGTCTTCCTTGACTGAACCGGAGGTGTCGCCGATATAGGCGATCTTGACTGCGCGCTCGACCGGCACTTTGGGCCGCACCGACTCGCCGATCAGGTTTTTGACGCTCTGCCACTGCTTGCGTTCGAGAATGCCGGTGACGTTGGCCGCCGTGTCGTAACCATAAGGGGCCAGCTCGCCATTGATGCCGGCGAAGACGATCTTGATTCTGGCGTGATTGACGTAATTTTTCGCCGCGTAACGCTGGGCATCGTCATCGACTGCAATGATGACGGTGGGATTCCAGTCGTCGACGATGCGCCGCGCCAGCAGGCCGGCGCGCTGCTTAAAGGCTTCATCCGGGTTGCGCTTGGTGTCCATGTAGTGCCAGCGCATGGTGTAGGCCTTGTTGCCAAGGGCGCGGGTGAGGCCAATGTTGATGTCGCGGGTCCAGCTGTATTCGGTGTCGTAGCTGTGCAGCACCAGCACGCGCGGTTTGCTGACATTGACCGCGATAAACGCCGTCAGCGCACCGCCGATGAACAGCGCCATGAACAGACGCACCAGCAGGGTGTTGAGGGAAAGCTTCATGGCGGCACGGGCTTCTGACGGGGGCCTACAGCAGGCCCATGCTTTTCCACACCGGGATCGAGGCGTAGATGCCGGCCAGGCGGAACAGCACCGACACGGTGTTGAACATCAAAAAGCTGCCCGGCTCGTAGACCGGTTTCTTTTGGGTCAGGTTTTCAAACTGCACAAAATAGGAACACTGGTAGGGGAAGAACCAGTGCTCGCACATCACCAGAATCACGAACCCGACCAGCCACGGGTTGACGCCGTTGAGGTCGGCCAGGGGCAGCAAGATCGCGGCCGAGATCGACACCGCCGCGTTGATCGGCGCGAACAGGCGCAGCGTGAACAGGAGCGCAGTGAGGATCAGCACGAACAGCGGAAAATCGCCGCGCATGATGTCGCCGAGCCAGCCCAGGTGCGAGGCGAGAAATTTGGACAGCCCGAGGTGGCTCATCGCCGCCACCATACCGACCAGCCCGGCCAGATACATCAAAAAAGCCCAATCGATCTTGTCGCGAAATTCGCTGCCACGCAAAAAATTGAAGGTCAGCAGAAAAAACAGCAGGATCAGCGCGATCCAGGCCGGGGCGATCAGATGAATCGGGGTGGTCATCACACCGAACGCGAAAATGGCGATGCCAAACATGCTGGCCCATTCGCGCGCGCGGGCCCGCGTCAGGCCGCGCTGTGGGGCGAGAAACCGGCATCGCGGATCGCCGCTTCGATCTGCTGCGGCAACTTGACCGACTCGATCTGCACCAGGTGCGCGGTGAGATCAATGTCAATCTGCGCCGCAGCGTCAAGCGCCTTGACCGCCTTGGTGATGGTGGCGGCGCAGTGGCCGCAGGTCATATCGTTGACTTGAAACCGGATCATGGCGGCCTCCTGAAGTAGTCATGAAGAGAGATGGGGAGAGAACAGAGCATGCACCTTCCGACGATGGCAAGGTCAATGATTTGATCCAGACTTGATTGATTTTCCACCCTCGGCCTCCATCTGCTTGACATTGCCATGATGGTAAGGTTCAGACTTGCATTACTGCCCATCACCAGCAACCCGTATTCATGACTACCACCCTTACCCTGTCGATTGAAGGCATGACCTGCGCCTCGTGCGTGGCACGGGTCGAGAAGGCCATCGCCAAAGTGCCGGGGGTGGAGCAGGTGACGGTCAACCTCGCGACCGAAACAGCCGCAGTAACGCCCAGCGCCGGGGCAGACCGGGTCATCGTCACGCAGGCGGTCACGCAAGCGGTCAGCAACGCCGGTTATAGCGCTGCCGTGCATGCAGCAGACCCCTCAGACGCGGAGGCGGCAAGCGGACACGCGCATGCCCTGTGGCGTGAGCGTCTGCCGGTCATCGCTGCCGTGCTGCTGTCACTGCCACTGGCGCTGCCGATGGCCGCCGGCCTGTTTGACAAGCACTGGATGCTGCCAGCTTGGTTGCAGTTTGCGCTGGCGACGCCGGTGCAGTTCTGGCTCGGCGCGCGCTTTTACCGCGCGGGCTGGGGCGCGCTCAAGGCGGGCAGCGGCAATATGGATTTGCTGGTGGCGCTCGGCACTTCGGCGGCGTATGGCTTGTCGGTGTATTTGTGGCTTGCCTCCACAGCAAACGATCCTGACCTGATGCAGCATCTGTACTTTGAAGCATCGGCGGTGGTCATCACGCTGGTGCTGCTGGGCAAGTATCTGGAAGCGCGCGCCAAACGCCAGACCACCGGCGCGATTCGCGCCTTGCAGGCGTTGAAGGTGCCCAGTGCGCGTGTGCTGCGCGACGGCGTCGAGAGTGACGTTGCGCTGGCCGCAGTGCGGGTGAGCGATGTGGTGGTGGTGCGCCCAGGAGAGCGCATCGCCGTCGATGGCGAGGTGGTGCAAGGGGCAACCCACGCTGACGAATCGCTGATTACCGGCGAGAGCTTGCCGGTGGCCAAACATGTGGGCAGCCGCGTCACCGGCGGCGCGGTCAATGGCGAAGGCTTGATCCATGTGGTCACGACTGCCATCGGTGCCGAGACCGCGCTGGCGCGCATCATCGGTCTGGTCGAATATGCACAAGCAAAAAAAGCGCCGGTGCAGCGGCTGGTGGATCAGGTCAGCGCCGTGTTCGTGCCGGTGGTGATCGTGATTGCTGCCGTCACGCTGCTGGCGTGGGGGCTGCCGGATGGCAACTGGGAACGCGCCATCATCAACGCTGTGGCGGTGCTGGTGATTGCCTGCCCGTGCGCGCTCGGCCTCGCCACGCCCACGGCCATCATGGCCGGCACCGGGGCGGCGGCGCGTTACGGCATTTTGATTCGCGATGCCGAGGCACTCGAAATCGCGCATGCGATCCACACGGTGGCGTTTGACAAGACCGGCACGCTGACCCAAGGCCGCCCCGCGCTCACGGCGCTTGAAGCGCTTGACGGTGACAACACCGCATTGCTGCGGCTTGCGGCGAGTCTGCAAGCAGGCAGTGAGCATCCACTCGCGCAAGCGGTGATGGCGGCAGCGCGGGAGCAAGGGGCGGCGCTAAGTGCCGCGAGCGGCTTCAAAGCCTTGCCGGGGCGCGGCGTCGAGGCATGCATCGACGGGCGCTGGTTCCGGCTTGGCAGCACCCGCATGCTGGAAGAGGCCGGTCTGACGCCAGGCCCGCAGGCGGTCCGTGCGCAAGCCTTGCAGGCGCAGGGCAATACCGTCTCGTGGCTGATTGAAATCGACGCTACTCAACCACCTGGCGAGCCCAGTCTGGTAAGCCCGCCGGTAAGCCTGCCGGTAAGCCCGCCGGTAAGCCTGCCGGTAAGCCTGCCGGTAAGCCCGCCGGTAAGCCCGCCGGTAAGCTCATCCAAGCGCCTGCATGGCCTGCTCGCCTTCGGCGACATCCTCAAACCCTCCGCCGCGCGGGCGATTGCGCGTTTGCACGCACAGGGCATTCGCACGGTGCTGCTGTCGGGCGACAACCGCGGTGCCGCCGGGGCAGTGGCGGCGGCACTCGGCATCGAGTCGGTGCGCGCTGAAGTGCTGCCTGCGGACAAAGCCGACGTCGTCGCTGAACTCAAGCACGATGCGCATGGCACCGCGCGGCGCATCGCGATGGTGGGTGACGGCATCAACGATGCGCCCGCGCTCGCGGCCGCCGATGTCGGCATTGCAATGGGCACCGGCACTGATGCGGCAATGCACGCAGCCGGTATCACACTGATGCGCGGCGACCCGGCGCTGGTGGCCGATGCCATCAACATCTCGCGCCGCACTTATTCCAAGATTCGCCAGAACCTGTTTTGGGCCTTCATCTACAACTTGGCAGGGGTGCCGCTGGCCGCATTCGGACTATTGAGTCCAGTGATCGCAGGCGCAGCAATGGCGTTTTCCAGTGTCAGCGTGGTGGCCAATGCCCTGCTGCTGACGCGCTGGAAGCCCGAATCAGCACCGGGCGAGCGTCAAACCGGCACCGAATGAGCGCAAAGGAGTCACGTCCCATGCCACCCCTCCCCGCCATGCCACCCCTCCCTCTTGAACCGGTCAACATCGGCGCAGCCGCCAAGGCCTCGGGCGTGTCGGCCAAGATGATCCGCCACTACGAATCGATTGGCCTGGTGCCCTCGCCTGGCCGCACGGAAGCGGGCTATCGCACCTACGCCGCAGACGATCTGCACCGTCTGCGCTTCGTCAAACGCGCGCGCACGCTTGGCTTCTCGATCAAACAGATTGAGGCGTTGCTGGCCTTGTGGAGCGACCGCCGCCGCTCCAGCGCAAAAGTCAAAGCCCTCACCGAAAAACACATCGCTGATCTCGAAGCGCGCATCGCCGAAATGCTGGCGATGAAGCAAACTTTGCAGCACCTCGCGCACCAGTGCCACGGCGATGCGCGGCCCGATTGCCCGATCATTGCGGAACTTGCCCGGTGAAATGTGCTCTCAATCAAGGTACCGTCAATCACCGCGCAGTGGATGGCACGCCAACCTTTGCAGCCCAACCCCAACCCTAACCATTAAACGCTCACCACCGCATGCCAAACCCGCTCACTGACAAAAGATGACAAAACGGTAATTGCCAGCACCGCTTAAACGTCCTATAGTCACTCCATGATCCGTTCTAAAACACTTCGCGCCGCCGCCAAACTGTTGCTGGGCACTTTCATTGCCGCCTATGCAATGGTGTCGCTGCACGTCAGTGCCAAGACAGTGCCCGCAGCCGCCCAGAGCGCAGCGTTGCATGGTGCAGCAGCGGAGCAGCCCTGCCACGAAACCCCGGCACCACTCGACACCGCGCTCCTTCTGTGCAAGTTCCACTGCCAGAGCGTGATGCAAACGCTCGACCATCCGGACGCCAGCCTGCACAGTCTGCCTGACACGGCAACCCTCACGATTCCGCTGGCAGACCTGGCCAAACCACTGAAACCCTTGGTGGACAAGGCTCTTAGGCCGGATGCCGCCCATCATGGCGGGGCTCCGCCGCTCTACGCCAGCACCGCGCGCCTGCGCATTTGACTGCCTGATCGATTGAAGTGCCGCGCCCTCGGATGAGGAC
>JANOYK010000441.1:0-2899 GCA_031428855.1 Burkholderiales bacterium
ATCGGGCTGGGGCTGGCGCGAAACACCCGGGCAAAGCGCTCGTCGGACAAACGCCGCAAGCGTTCGTCATGACGGCGCGCGGTCACGTCTTCGACACAGACAATCCAGCAGGGGCCGGATTCGAGTGTCACCGGCTCCATCGTCGTCACCACATCGATCAGGGTGCCATCGCGCCGCCGGTGCCGTGCCTCAAAGCCGCGCACCGAGCCGGTCGTGCGGCCCAGTTCGATCAGGCGCAGGCGCTCCTCTGGCACCACCCAGATACGGAGATCAGACGCGGTGTGACCGCGGGTTTGCTCTGCGCTGTAGCCATACAACTGCAACCAGGTCTGGTTGGCATCGGCGTAGATGCCAGTGGCCCGGTCAATGATCGCGATCGGATTTGGGCTGGCACCGAACACTTTGGCAAAGCGCTCTTCGGACGCGGCCCGCGCCTGCACCGCCTGGCGAATCTGCGTCAGATCAAACACGGTGCCATGCAGCACCGGCTCGCCATCGAGTTCGATCACGGTGGCCGAAAAGAAAATATCGATCAGGCGGCCGTCACGCATGCGCACCCGCGCCTCGACGCTGGCCACCGCCTGGCCGGCCGCAAACTGGCGCTTGAGCTCATCGCGCACGCCGGGCCCCTGCCAGATCCCCAGCCCGACCGAGGTGCGTCCGATCACCTCATCACGCTGGTAGCCGGTCAGCACCTCAAACGCGTGATTCACATTCAGGTACACGCCATCGGCCAGACGCGTCACCGTGATCGCTTGGGCGCTGTGCTCGACAATTTTCTCGAAGCGTTTTTCCGACTCGCGCAACTGGCGCTCGGCCTGCTTGCGGGCGCTGATGTCGTTGAACACCCACAGCATGCAGGCACGGCCGTTGTGATCGAAGGTTTCCCATGACACCAGCACATCGGCTTCCTCGCCGGAGCGTTTTTTGGCGCGCATTTCGCGGTCGCGCAGGCTCGGCTGCTGCGCCAGCAAGGCGCGCAATTCGCGCCGCTCCTGGTCTGATGCCCAGGTCTGGATTTCGCGCAGCGGGCGGCCCTGCACCTGCTCGCGCTGCAGCCCGAAAAAGGCCAGCCAGGCGTCGTTGACTTCGATATAGCGCGCTTCGGCGCTGACCTCATTGACGGCTGAGGGCAGCGGATTGCGATAGAACACCTCGGGCAGCAGCGTGCGCATGCTGCCGGTGGTGTCAAGCAAGGCGTTGGCCAGCGAAGACGCGAGGCCGTTAGACGGATTCATCTGGACAGACTAACTGACGGCAGGCCAAAACACAGTGGGAGGGTGTAAAGCATTGTCACATCTGGCATAGACCTCGGCCAGATGCTTGCCGCTGGTGCCGCGCGCCGGGTCAATCATCACGATCGACCCGGCGTTGAGCAGGGTTTGCTTGAACGCTTCCGGCGTGGAGCTATCGGGCGCCGCCGCGTTGGTGGCCACCACGCCAAGAATGGCTCCCACCAAGGGTTTCATCATGTTACCTGCTCCCGCTGAACCACTGATTTTAAAGTTTTGCAGCAACCCAGGCCGGCACTGCGGCCAGCGCCGCAGGCAAATTCTCCGGCTGCGTGCCGCCCGCCTGCGCCATGTCGGCGCGGCCGCCGCCTTTACCACCAGTCTGCTGCGCGACAAAATTGACCAGCTCGCCGGCCTTGACCTTGGCGGTGGCATCGGCCGTCACCCCGGCAATCAGCGTGACCTTGCCGCCCTCGACGGCGGCCAACACGATAGCAGCGCTTTTGAGTTTGTCTTTGAGTTTGTCGAGGGTTTCGCGCAGGGTCTTGACATCGGCACCCTCAAGCGTGGCCGCCAGCACCCGCAGCACCGCGCCGCCTGGGCCTTTGACCTCGACCGCCTGCCCGGCAAGATCGTCACCTTGCGATGACGCCATCTTGCCCTTGAGTTTAGCCAATTCCTTTTCGAGCGTCTTGACGTTATCGATGATCTGCACGATCTTTTGCGTGAGTTCAGCCGGCTGCGCCTTGAGCACGCCCGCCGCCTGTGCCATCTGCGCATCAAGCGCCTGCACTGCACGCAGCGCGCCCTCTGCTGTCACCGCCTCGATGCGGCGCACACCGGCTGCCACACCGCCTTCAGACACGATCTTGAAAAAGCCGATGTCACCGGTGCGCGCCACATGGGTGCCGCCGCACAGCTCGGTCGAAAAATCGCCGATGCCGAGCACGCGCACTTCTTCGCCGTATTTCTCGCCGAACAATGCCATCGCCCCGGCCTTGATCGCGGCGTCGTGTTTCATGATGCGCGCTGTTACCGGGTGGTTGGCGCGAATCTGCGCGTTCACCATCACCTCGACTGCGCGCACTTGATCCACCGTCACCGGCTTGTTGTGGGCAAAGTCAAAGCGGGTTTTGGCGGCATCGACCAGCGAGCCTTTTTGCTGCACATGATTGCCCAGCACCTGCCGCAACGCGGCGTGCATCAGGTGGGTGGCAGAGTGGTTGAACTGCGACGCCGCGCGCGCCGCCACGTTGACCTGTGCGCTCAAGGTGTCACCCAGCTTGAGCGCGCCGGTAGCAAGCGTGCCGTGATGGCCGAATACCTCAGGCTGAATTTTTTGCGTGTCGGCCACGGTAAAGGTGCCGTGGGATGACACCAACTCGCCGACATCGCCCACCTGCCCGCCCGACTCGGCGTAAAACGGCGTTTGATCGAGCACCACAATGCCGGCCTCGCCATGTGCCAGCAACTCGACCGCCGCACCATCCTTGTAGAGCGCGACGATGCGGCACTCATCGACCTTGAGCGTGTCGTAGCCCTTGAACGCGGTATTGCCGCCGTCGTAAGCCACACCTGCTGCCATCTTGAATTTGGAGGATGCGCGCGCCTGTTTGCGCTGCCCGTCCATCGCTGCTTCGTAGCCGGCAATGTCGATGCTCTTGCCG
>JANOYK010000442.1:0-4245 GCA_031428855.1 Burkholderiales bacterium
AATCATCGCGCCTTTCGGCTTGCCGGTGGTGCCCGAGGTGTAGACCAGGATCGCGAGATCGTCAGGCGTGCGCACCAGGCTGCGCTGCCGGATCAACTCGGGGTGCTGGGCGTGATGCGCGCGGCCGAGTGCGCGCAGGGCCTCATAGCTCATCACCTGCGCGTCATCGAGCTCACGCAAGCCCTCCATGTCGAACACGATGATCTTGCGCAACGCGGGCAGACGTTCGCGCACTTCGAGCGCCTTGTCGAGCTGTTCTTCGTCTTCCACAAACAGGTACACGGTGGACGAGTCGGCGCACAAATACTCCACCTGCGGTGCGGCATCGGTCGGGTAAATGCCATTGACCACGCCGCCGGCCACATGTCCGCCCAAGTCGGCCTGTACCCACTCGCGGTTGGTGTTCGACAAAATCGACATCACCTCGCCCGGTTCAAACCCGAGTGCGATCAGGCCCATGCCGGTGTCGCGCGCGGCCTCGCCCAGCTCGGCCCAGGTCTGGGCGCGCCAGATGCCGAAATGTTTCTGGCGCATCGCCACCTTGCCGGCGCGGCGCGCCACGCTGTCCCAGAATAGTTTGGCAACGGTGTCGCCCTGGGCCAGAGACGAGGCAGACGCCGCAGTGTCCGGCGTAAAGCCCGGTTTGACGCCAAGTCTGGAGCGGATAACGGCTGGCGGCAATTCGAACATGGGCTTATCTCCTGCGCCGGTTCCATCGCGCAACGGGCGCTTCTGCTTCTTTCTTTATGACGCGAATTTGTGAGGCGGATTGTGGCGGGGATTTCGTGAAGGTGCAAGCGTTGTGGAGGACTGCCGTGGAAGATTGTGGCCGGCACTTTGGCACAGCAGCGCGGTCAAGCAGGGTTGCCGGCGTGCTCCTCAATCAACGCCAGCAACGCCGTGCCGTAGCGTGCAAGCTTGGCTTCACCGACGCCGGAGATGGCACGCATGGCGGCCAGTGAGGCGGGCTTGGCCACGGCAATCGCTTCAAGGGTGCTGTCGTGAAACACCACGAACGCCGGGATGCCGTGCTCGCGTGCCACGCCAGCGCGCCAGCCGCGCAAGGCTTCAAACAAGTCATCTTCCGGTGTGCCGGGGTTGATCTGGGTAGAGGCCGCAGAGCCGCTCTGGGAGCGGGTCTTGGCGCTGTTACGGGTTTTGCGATCGCGCGATTTCTTTGGTGCCGCAGTTTCCTCGCGCAACTGCACCGGGGTTTCGCCTTTGAGCACGGCGCGCGCAGCGTCTTCGAGCTTGAGCACGCCGTAGGCCTCGCTGTCGGCATACAGGTAGCCGAGCGCCACCATTTGGCGGAACACGGCGCGCCATTGGGTCTCGCTGGTGTCTTTGCCGATGCCGAAGGTGGAGAGCTGATCGTGCCGCAAGTTGGTCACGCGTTCAGTAGTTTTGCCCAGCAGCACGTCGATCACGTGGCCCGCGCCAAAGCGCTGCCCGGTGCGGTAGACAGCGGACAAGGCTTTTTGTGCCAGTTCAGTGCCGTCGAACGTGCGCGGCGGGTTGAGGCAGTTGTCGCAATTACCACAGGGTTGCGATGCTTCGCCGAAATAGGTCAACAGCCGGACGCGGCGGCAGCCAGCGCTCTCGGCCATGCCGACCAGGGCGTCGAGCTTTTGCCGGGAGACGCGCTTGAATAACTCGTTGGCCTCAGACTCGTCGATCATGCGCCGCTGCGTCACGATGTCGGACAGGCTGTAGGTCATCCAGGCATCGGCCGGCGCGCCGTCACGCCCGGCGCGGCCAGTCTCTTGGTAGTAGGCCTCGATGTTGCGCGGCAAATCGAGGTGGGCGACGAAGCGCACGTCGGGCTTGTCGATGCCCATGCCAAAGGCGATGGTGGCAGTGACGATGAGATCAGGTTCGTTCGAGAAGCGTGCCTGGGTTTCTTCACGGGTTTGCGCGTCCAGACCGGCGTGATAGGGCAGGGCGTTGAAGCCGTGTTCAGTCAGAAAGTTGGCGGTGTCCTCGGTCTTGGCGCGCGAGATGCGGTAGATGATGCCGCCGTTGTGGCGCAGTGCAGGTCGGCGTGAGGCGGCTGCCGGGGCTGTCGCTTTGCGGGCTGCGGGCTTGTGGACAGCAGCTTTGCGCGCGGGGGCCGCCGCACCGTCCTCATCCTCTTCCGCGCTATCGTCAAACAGATGCCGCTCGCGCAAAAACTCGAGTAACTGCGTGTGCGCATTTGCGCGCGGCACGATTTCGTAGCGGATGTTGGGGCGGTCGAAGCTGGAGATGAACACCTGCGCTTGTTCGAGCTGCAGCTTGGTGATGATTTCGCGCCGCGTCAGCTCGTCCGCCGTGGCGGTGAGAGCGATGCGCGGCACGGCGGGAAAGTCGGTGGCGAGGAAACCAAGCTCGCCATATTCCGGACGGAAATCGTGGCCCCATTGCGAGACGCAGTGGGCTTCGTCAATGGCGAACAGGCTGATTTGCGCGCGCGCCAGCAAGCTGCGGGTGCGCTCGCCGAGCAGGCGCTCGGGGGCGATGTAGAGCAGGTCAAGGTCACCTGCCAGCAGTTGGCGCTCAATTCGCGCGGCGCTGGCTCCATCAAGGCTGGAGTTCAAAAACGCAGCCTTTACCCCGGCTTCATTGAGCGCGGCCACCTGGTCGCGCATCAGCGCGATCAGCGGCGAGACGACGATGCCGCACCCGGCGCGCAACATGGCGGGAATCTGGAAGCACAGCGATTTGCCGCCGCCGGTGGGCATCAGCACCAGCGAGTCGCCGCCGCTGGCGACGTGCTCGATGATGGCTTGCTGCGGGCCGCGAAAGGCGGGGTAGCCGAAGACGCGGTTGAGAAGTTCGAGCGCTGGAGTCATGCGGCGCGAGAGTAGCACGTCATTACCACGATGTTGCCGCGATGCAACGCTTGGCCGGGCTCAAGAGCGATTTCATGGGACTGCCGGGCTTGGAAGCCAAGCCGCTGATTCGACTGGTTTTATTGCTGGCAGAGCGGGGCCGGGGCTGAACGGTCAGGGCATTGCGATTTGCTTGACCAAATCGCCAAAATGCACCATAATTTGAGGTTCGCTTCCGGTGGGGTGGCCGAGTGGTTAATGGCAGCAGACTGTAAATCTGCCCTCTAACGAGTACGATGGTTCGAATCCATCCCCCACCACCAGCTTTGCGGGTGTAGCTCAATGGTAGAGCAGAAGCCTTCCAAGCTTATGACGAGGGTTCGATTCCCTTCACCCGCTCCAGCAGTGTTATCCGGTGAGGGTTGGTCGTAACCCAGGCCGGCGGCAAGTGCAGTGCCGATTAGGCAGTTTTGTGTGGTTTTGTATGGTTTTGTGCGGGTTCATGTTGTTGGCGGCTGGTTTTGTATTGTTGGCCGCAAATTGGCCCATGTAGCTCAGTGGTAGAGCACTCCCTTGGTAAGGGAGAGGTCGCGTGTTCGATCCACGCCATGGGCACCAGACTTCAGGCAGCACAGTCCGTGTCTTCAAGACAAGATTTCAAGAAAAATCCTTTTCAACAGACAGTTTTCAAGGGTAGCGAATCATGGCCAAGGGCAAATTTCAGCGGACCAAGCCGCACGTAAACGTCGGCACGATTGGGCACGTAGACCACGGCAAGACGACGTTAACGGCAGCGATCACGACGGTGTTAGCGGCCAAGTTCGGTGGCGAAGCGAAGGCGTATGACCAGATTGACGCAGCGCCGGAAGAAAAAGCGCGCGGCATCACCATCAACACCGCGCACGTCGAGTACGAAACCAAGAACCGCCACTACGCCCACGTAGACTGCCCGGGCCACGCCGACTACATCAAAAACATGATTACCGGTGCCGCCCAGATGGACGGCGCGATTCTGGTCGTATCGAGTGCCGACGGCCCGATGCCGCAAACGCGTGAGCACATCCTGCTCGCGCGCCAGGTCGGCGTGCCGTACATCATCGTCTTCATGAACAAAGCCGACATGGTGGACGACAAGGAACTGCTCGAACTGGTCGAAATGGAAGTGCGCGAGCTGCTCAGCAAGTACGAATTTCCTGGCGACGACACCCCGATCATCATCGGCTCGGCCAAACTCGCGTTAGAGGGCGACAAAGGCGAGATGGGCGAAGGCGCGATCATGAAACTGGCCGACGCACTGGACAACTACATCCCCGAACCCAAGCGCGCGATTGACGGCGCATTTTTGCTCCCGATCGAAGACGTCTTCTCGATCTCGGGCCGCGGCACGGTCGTCACCGGTCGGGTCGAGCGCGGCATCGTCAAGGTCGGCGAAGAG
>JANOYK010000443.1:0-1897 GCA_031428855.1 Burkholderiales bacterium
CGTCACCAGCATGGAGCCCTTGGGGTAGTCGATGATCTCGATCTTCGGTTCGAGTTCGTCCCATTGTTTCGCTTCCAGTTTCTTGAGCACAAGATTTTGCTTGAGCTGAATCCGGATCGTATTGCGCTGGAGATGGGCGGCGATGCTGGTCATGAAGGGAAACCCGGACAGTCAGAACTGCAAGAGCAGGAGAGCAGGGCAGAATTATAAGCGAGCACCAGCGCCGGCACTGGTGTAGCCACACGCCGCCGGCACACGGCGTTGACATTGCTGCGGCACTGTTTTCGCGCCGTTGCCGCGCTGCGGGCAGACAGCGGATTGACCTATGTTAATCCGCATATTTGACTTCAATCAAGGTCAAAAGTGGAGGTGATTTCTATATTGTCGCCCTGCGTGCCGGGATGCAGGGAGCGCCCGCCGCGAAGGTGGCAAACGCGAAGGTGGCAAGCGCAAATGTCATGGCCTCCCTCAGTTTTCCCGGTTTCCTCGGACTTATCAGTTTCCCCCAGTTTCAGTTTCAGTTTCATTTGATTGATCGCAGTGTCAATTCGAGCACGCATTCCGCTCCATCCTCTATCAGCCGTTTGCGGCCGCAACCAGGAGATTCAACCATGGGCAATATGAACGAAGCGCCAGCAGCGTCTGTGGCGCTTGGCACGCAAACCGATGGCTTTCACTTGGTCATTGATGCGCTCAAACTCAACGGGCTCAACACTATTTACGGCCTGCCCGGCATTCCCATCACCGATCTGACGCGCAAGGCGCAAGCAGCGGGCATGCGCGTGATCTCGTTTCGCCACGAGCAAAATGCCGGCAACGCCGCTGCCATCGCCGGTTTCATCACTGGCAAGCCCGGCGTCTGCCTCACCGTGTCTGCCCCGGGCTTTCTCAACGGCCTGACAGCGCTGGCCAACGCCACCACCAACTGCTTTCCGATGATTCTGATTTCCGGCTCGTCCGAGCGCGAGATCGTTGATCTGCAGCAGGGTGATTACGAAGAGATGGACCAGCTCGCGATTGCCAAGCCGCTGTGCAAGGCCGCGTTCCGGGTGCTCAACGCGGAAGACATTGGCGTTGGTATTGCCCGTGCGATCCGCTCTGCCGTGTCGGGCCGTCCTGGCGGGGTGTATCTCGACTTGCCGGCCAAGCTGTTCGGGCAGAGCATGGACGCCGAAGCCGGCAAACAATCACTCATCGAAGTGGTCGATCCGGCGCCGCGCCAGATCCCCGCGCCGGACGCCGTGGCGCGTGCGCTCACCCTGCTCAAGGGGGCCAAGCGCCCGTTGATCCTGCTCGGCAAGGGCGCGGCCTATGCGCAGGCCGACGCAGACATTCGCGCGCTGATCGAGAAGACCGGCATTCCTTATCTGCCGATGTCGATGGCCAAGGGCCTGCTGCCTGACACCCACGAGCAATCGGCTGCGGCAGCGCGCTCTTATGTGCTGCCGGCGGCGGACGTGGTGGTGCTGGTCGGCGCGCGCCTTAACTGGCTGCTCTCCCAGGGCAAGGGCAAGACCTGGGGCGGCAAGGATCACAAGACCTGGGGTGCGCAAAAATTCATCCAGATCGACATTTCGCCGACCGAGGCCGACAGCAACGTGCGCATCGAAGCGCCGCTGGTGGGTGACATCGGTTCCTGCGTATCGGCGCTGCTGGCTGGCGTCAACGCCGGCTGGAGCAAGCCTTCGGCCGAGTGGCTCGGCGCGATTGCCGAGCGCAAGAACAAAAACCTCGTCAAGATGGCCGAGACCCTGGCCAAGAATCCGTCGCCGATGAATTTTCACAGCGCGCTCAACGTCGTGCGCGACATCATCAAGGCCAACCCGGATGCGATGCTGGTCAATGAAGGGGCCAACGCGCTCGACTTCACGCGCAGCATTGTCGACATGTACCAGCC
>JANOYK010000444.1:0-3371 GCA_031428855.1 Burkholderiales bacterium
ATTTTCCTCTACCCGCAGCGCCCCGCAGTGCGGATTGTCGGCACCGATATCGCCCATGCGGTGCCGCTGACTCTGGTGGCAGGATTGGGACACGCCAGTCTTGGCACCGTCGACTTAAGTCTGCTGACGGCACTCCTGATCGGCTCGATTCCGGGTGTGATGCTCGGCAGCAATCTGTCGAAAAAACTGCCAGAGCGGGCGTTGCGCCCGGCACTGGCCGCAGTGCTGTTGCTGGTCGGCGCCAAGCTGGTGTCGTGACCGTCTGACCAGTCTATTAGCCATGCACCCCACTGCACACACAGTCGCACACCCGGTCGCACACACCATCGCCCTGCTCCAACAAGCACAGGCCAGCGCCCCCGCCGTTTTTTCGACCAGCCTCGGTCTTGAAGATATGGTGCTGATCGACCTGATCGTCAAACACGCGCCATCGATCCAGATATTTACGCTCGACACCGGACGCCTGCATCCGGAAACCCTGGCACTGCTGGCCGCCACCGAAGCGCATTACAACAAGCGCATCACGGTCTACGTTCCACAAACGCACGCGCTTGAGCACTACGTCCGGCTCAACGGCATCAACGGTTTTTATGACAGTGTGGCCCAGCGCCAGGATTGCTGCGCCGTGCGCAAGGTCGAGCCGCTCACCCGCGCCCTGGCCGGCCAGCGCGCCTGGGTCACCGGCCTGCGCCGCGAACAGGCGGCATCGCGCGCCCAGTTGAGCGAAGTGTCGTTTGACGCGCAACACCAGTTGACCAAATTCAACCCGCTGCTCGAATGGACCCTGGCCGATATCGAGGCCTATATCAGGGAGCACCAGGTGCCGGTCAATCCGCTGCACGCGCAAGGCTATCCGAGCATCGGCTGCGCGCCCTGCACCCGCGCCATCGGCCCCGGCGAAGATGTGCGGGCCGGGCGCTGGTGGTGGGAATCGGCTGACAAAAAAGAATGCGGCCTGCATGTGCGTGCTGACGCGCTCCGCACTGCCGCCCCCACCCCCAGCCTCGAACAGGAGCCGGCATGAACGCCATCGCCCCGCAAGCGGTGCTCGACACCGCGCAGCTACACGACACCGCGCCCGCAGGCAACGCCCATCTCAACTGGCTCGAATCCGAAGCCATTCACATCATGCGCGAGGTCGCCGCTGAATGCAGCAACCCGGTGCTGCTGTTCTCCGGCGGCAAGGACTCGATTGTGCTGCTGCGTCTGGCTGAAAAAGCATTTCGTCCGGGCCGCTTCCCGTTTCCGCTGATGCACATCGACACGGAGCACAATTTTCCTGAAGTCACCGCGTTTCGCGACCAGCGCGCTGCGCAACTGGGCGAAGAGCTGATCGTGCGCTCGGTCGAAGCTTCAATCCAGTCCGGCCGGGTGCGTCTCAAGTCGGAAGACGAATCACGCAACCGCCACCAAAGCGTCACCCTGCTCGACGCCATCGAAGAATTCGGCTTCGACGCCTGCTTCGGCGGTGCGCGCCGCGATGAAGAAAAAGCGCGCGCCAAGGAACGCATCTTTTCGTTCCGCGATCAATTCGGCCAGTGGGATCCGAAAAACCAGCGGCCCGAGTTGTGGGACTTGTACAACACCCGTGTTCACAAAGGCGAACACATGCGTGTGTTTCCGATCTCGAACTGGACTGAACTCGATGTCTGGCAATACATCGCACGCGAGCAACTCGACGTGCCGTCGATTTACTTCGCCCATGCACGCCAGATCATCCGCAAACCAGCCGGCATTCTGCCGGTGTCGCATCTGGTGCAGCCCAAAACCGGCGAGACAGTTGAAACGCTCACGGTGCGCTTTCGCACCGTCGGCGACATGACCTGCACTGCGCCGGTCGAATCGCCCGCACGCACGGTGGAGGAAATCATTCTCGAAACCGCCGCCACCCGCATCACCGAACGCGGTGCGACGCGGATGGACGACCAGACCTCGGAAGCGGCGATGGAGCTGCGCAAAAAAGAAGGGTATTTCTGATGAATGGATTACTGCGCTTCTCCACGGCAGGCAGTGTGGACGATGGCAAGAGCACCTTGATCGGGCGCTTGCTGTACGACGCCAAATCGATTTTTGAGGATCAACTCATCCAAGTCGAGCGCGCCTCAAAACGCCTGCGCCGCACCAGCGCCGCCATGCCGGTCGATTTGTCTTTGCTCACCGATGGCCTGATCGCCGAGCGCGAGCAGGGCATCACCATCGACGTGGCCTACCGCTACTTCGCCACGCCCAAACGCAAATTCATCATTGCCGACACGCCCGGCCACGAGCAGTACACGCGCAACATGGTCACCGGCGCGTCCACGGCTGATCTGGCCATCGTGCTGGTCGATGCACGCAATGGCCTGTCCACCCAATCGCGCCGCCACGCGCTGATCGCACGCCTGCTCGGCATCCGCCATCTGGTGCTGGCCGTCAACAAGATGGATCTGGTGGACTACGCGCAAGAGGTGTTCACGCGCATCGACCGTGAGTTTGGCGCATTCATCCGCAACCCGGCCCTGCCCGGCACTGCACCGCAAGTCGAAGCCATCCCGCTCTCGGCCCTGCTCGGTGACAACGTGGTCGACGCCTCAGCCAACATGCCCTGGTATCAAGGCTCCACCCTGCTTGACCTGCTCGAATCGGTCGATGTCTCCACCACCATCGCCGAACAGCCGTTCCGCTTCCCGGTGCAACTGGTCAGCCGGCCGCAGCATGCCGCCGCGGCTGCACTGCACGATTTTCGCGGCTATCAGGGGCGGATTGAATCGGGCCGGGTGCGCACCGGCGACGCTGTCGCCATTGCACCGCAAGGCCGCACCAGCCGCATCAAAGACATCATCGTGTTTGAGCAGGGCCAGTTGCGCAAGCTGTCCCAAGCCCAGGCGCCGCAGTCGGTCACGCTGCTGCTCGAAGACGACATCGACATTTCGCGCGGCGATTTGATTGCCGGCGCCGCCGCTGCGCCCCTGAGCGCGACAGCATTTTCTGCCGTGGTGTGCTGGATGGACAGCGAGCCGCTTGACCTCACGCGCAAATATCTCATCAAGCTAGGCGCAAAAACCGTCACTGCCACATTTGCCCGTCTCGACGCCCGCCTCGACGTGCAAACCGGCGCACCGCAGGATGCGGACACCCTCAGCCTCAACGACATCGGCGTCGCGCAGATCAAAACGCAGCAGCCAGTCGCGTTCGACACCTATCGCGACAACCGCGCTACCGGCGGCTTTATCGTGATCGACACAGTGACCCACCACACCGTGGCAGCGGGGATGATTCATGACTGACTGCGCGGACACCGGCGGCGCGGTCCCCGGCGGCACCGTCTATCTGGTCGGCGCCGGCCCGGGCGCGCCCGACCTGCTCACGCTGCGCGCCGCGCGCCTACTCGC
>JANOYK010000445.1:0-1645 GCA_031428855.1 Burkholderiales bacterium
TTCGCGGTGCTCGATGACGCGCGTGAGGGCTTCCTGCGGGGTAATCATGGCTTTGCTCCTTGAAGAAAATTTTTCAGCATCTGGTGGCCGTGCTCGGTCAAGATGGATTCGGGGTGGAACTGTACGCCTTCAACATCGAGGGTTTTGTGACGCAGGCCCATGATTTCACCATCTGCCGTCCAGGCGGTGATGTGGAAGCAGTCTGGCAGCGAGGCGCGCTCGACGGCGAGTGAGTGATAGCGCGTGGCGGTGAACGGCGTAGGCAGTCCCTTGAACACACCCTGCCCGGTGTGCTCGACTGGTGAGGTTTTGCCATGCATCAGGGTTTGCGCGTGGATCACTTTGCCGCCGAACGCCTGGCCCAAGGCTTGATGCCCAAGACACACACCGAGGATCGGCAATTTGCCAGCAAAGGCGTTGATGACATCGAGCGAGATGCCGGCTTCGTTGGGCGAACACGGGCCGGGGGAAATGACGATTTTTTCCGGCTTGAGCGCTGCCACCTCCGCTACCGAGAGTTCATCGTTGAGCACCACTTTCATGTCCGCGCCCAGTTCACCGAAATACTGCACCAGATTCCAGGTGAAGGAATCGTAGTTGTCGATCATCAGGATCATGGCTGCGCCCTCCCGCCCTGACCTTGCACGCCTGGGTCAACTTCCGCCTTGGTATCCAGCCCCGCACTGGCCATCTCGGCCGCGCGCAACACTGCCTGCGCCTTGATGCGCGTCTCGTTCCACTCCGCTTCAGGCACCGAGTCGGCGACGATGCCGGCTGCGGCTTGCACATGCAAGAGGCCATCCTTAATCACCCCGGCGCGGATCGTGATCGCCAAATCCATGTCGCCATGAAAGCCGAGGTAGCCGGCGGCACCGCCGTAGATGCCGCGCTTGACCGGTTCCTGCTCTTCGATGATTTCCATCGCGCGCACTTTGGGCGCGCCGGTGAGGGTGCCGGCCGGGAACGCGGCCTTGAATACGTCAATCGCGTCGAGGCCGGGCTTGAGACGCGCTTCGACGTTGGAGACGATGTGCATCACGTGTGAGTAGCGCTCGATCACCATGGTGTCGGTGACTTTGACGGTGCCGGTCTCGGCGATGCGGCCGATGTCGTTGCGGCCGAGGTCAATCAGCATCACATGTTCGGCGCGCTCTTTGGGGTCGGCCAGCAATTCTTCGGCGAGCGCCTTGTCTTCTTCAGGGGTGGCGCCGCGGCGTCGCGTGCCGGCAATCGGGCGCACGGTGACGCGTTTTGCGCCGTGGCTTGCTTCATCGGTGGCCTGCTGCACCTGCGGCACCTGCTGCACCTGCGGTGCCTGCGGTGCCTGCGGTGCCTGCGGATTCTCCGGCTCGACCCGCACCAAAATTTCCGGTGAAGCAGCCACCACCTGAAACTCACGAAAGTTGAAATAGAACATATAGGGCGAGGGGTTCAGCGTGCGCAGCGCGCGGTACAGCGCCAGCGGCTCGGCCTCAAAGCGGCGCGTGAGGCGCTGGCCGATCTGCACCTGCATCACATCGCCATCGACAATGTATTGCTTGCACTTGGCCACCGCGTCAAGGTAGGTGGCCTCGCCAATATTGGACTGCGGCGCATGTGCCACCACCGGGCCGTGCTGCGGAATCGCCGCCGGTTCGCGCAATTG
>JANOYK010000446.1:0-2145 GCA_031428855.1 Burkholderiales bacterium
GCGCTTCGGCCGCTGTCAAGGTGTGGCTGACGCGCTCGGCACTCTGGCCGATCTGCGCCGCGCTCTGCCCGATCTGTTCGGCGCTCTTGGCAATCTTGTCGACAGTATCAAGCTTGCGGTCGATATCAACAAGAAGCTCGATACTGTCGACAAGATTGCCAAGAGCGCCGAACAGATCGGGCAGAGCGCGGCGCAGATCGGCCAGAGTGCCGAGCGCGTCAGCCACACCTTGACAGCGGCCGAAGCGCAGACCTTGCCGCGCCTGAACACGGTGCTTGAGGATGCTGCGCGCAGCTTGCGCACAGTAGACAAGGTGGCCGAAAAAATTGGTGATGAACCGGCCAGTGTGCTGTTTGGCGCGCCGCCGGCGGTGCCCGGGCCGGGCGAGCCTGGTTTTGCTGCGCCGGTTGCACCTGCGACCGCACCAGCCGGTGCTGTAGCGCGATGATGCCATCATGAAAACTGCGGAGACGTCGATGAAAAAAAACATGTTCGCCCGGCTGGCGCGGGTGTCGGTGCCGCTGCTGTCGTTGGCGCTGACCGCTTGCGGCATTGGCCCCAAGCCCAAAGAGCCGGTGGGTGCCTACGATTTCGGCTTGCCGGGTGCGGCACCGGCGCTGTCTGTCAAAGGCCTGCATCAGGTGCAGGTGAGCGCGCCGGTCTGGATGGACGGCCCCGCGCTCTATTACCGTTTGGGCTACGCCAATGCGGCGCGGCCGGCCGCTTACGCGCAGACCCGCTGGGTCGCTGCGCCGTCGCACCTGATTGAAGCGCGCCTGCGCGAGCGTGCCGTGGCCGGCGGCGTGCTGCTGGGCAGCAGCGGGCCGGTGTTGCGCGTCGAGATTGACGAATTTACCCAGGTGTTCGATCAGGAAAAAAGCAGCCGCGCGCTGCTGCGGGCGCGCGCTTCGCTCAGTGTCAACAAGGATGTCACGGCGCAGCGCGCATTTTTGATTGAAGTGCCAGCCGCCAGCGCCGACGGCGCGGGCGGCGCGGCCGCACTGGCACAGGCGGCCAACCGGTTGGTGGACGACGTGCTGGCGTGGGCCGGCGCCAGCGTGAAATAGGCGCTTGACATGACGGCACGCGGCGCACCGCTGGCGCGTGATCTGGCAGTGGTGTACACGCTGCTGATTGCCTACGCCACGCTGCACCCGTTTACCGGCTGGCGCGATCAGGGCCTCTCACCGTTCGCCTGGCTGGCAATTTGGCCCAAAATATTTCTCAGCGGCGACCTCACCTTCAATCTGCTCGCCTACGTGCCGATGGGCATGTTCACCGTGTGGGCGCTGTTTGGCCGTACCGGCGCTGCGCTCGCCATCCTGCTGGCGGCGCTGTCCGGCGTGGCGCTGTCCGGCACGCTCGAATCGTTGCAATCGTATTTGCCCTCGCGCATCCCCTCGCTCGCCGACTTTGCCGCCAATGGCGCGGGAGCCTTGGCAGGCGCGCTGGTTGGCGCAATGCTCGCCCCCGGTTTGTTGCAGCGCGGCCTGCTCAAAAAAATCGGCGATGACTGGATCGACCGGCGCGCACCGCGCGCACTGATCCTGGTGGCGCTGTGGCTGTTCGCCTCGCTCTATCCGCAGAGCATGCTGTTCGGCCACGGCAGCCTGCTCGGGTTGATCGGGCCGGTATCGGGCTATCCGTTCACTCCCGCCGAATTCACCCGGGTCGAGGCTGCCGTCACGGCAGCGAGCCTGTTTGCGGCCGGCACCCTGCTGGCCGGCAGTGTGCGCGCGCCCGCGCCGCGCATCGTTCTGCTCATCTTGTTTGTCGCCGCCAGCTGCGCGGTGCGCGCGCTGTCGCACGCGATTTTGTTTTCGCCCGAACTCGCGCTGGCCTGGCTCACCCCCGGTGCGCAGCGCGGCCTGATGTTTGGCGCGGCCGCGCTGCTGCTGGTGCTGGCCCTGCCACGCACGATGCAACTGGCACTGGTGGCAGTCGCGCTGACGTTCGCCACCGTCGTCGTCAATCTTGCGCCGGCCAATCCCTACTACGCCTCGATCATCCAGGAGATCAACCCGGGCCGCTTCCTCAATTTCAACGGTCTCACCCAAACGATTGCCTCGGCTTGGCCGGTTCTGGCGGTGGTGTATGTGATGTGTGCCCTCGGCGGGGCGCGCCCCGCCCGAGCCTAAGCCCTGC
>JANOYK010000447.1:0-1676 GCA_031428855.1 Burkholderiales bacterium
GGACGGCGGGCTTGGCTGTGCGTGCGGCCCCCTTGGCCGGAGTGGTCTTGGCTGGAGCGGTCTTGGCTGGAGTGGTCTTGGCTGGAGTGGTCTTGGCTGGAGTGGTCTTGGCTGTGGCAGTTTTCATGGTGATTGATCTCCGAAGAGGGTTTGTGACAAATGGGTTAAATAGTTTAAACCGTTTAACCCATTTATGCAAAGCGCCTGCGCCGGGCACGGTTGATCCGCAACGTCAAACGTGAACTGCGCATTGCCTCCGGGTGCGAATCCGCTGCACGGTGAGCCAGGCCAGCAGATCATCCGCCGCCAGCGCCGGGGAGAACAGATAGCCTTGTCCTTCGTCGCATCCCAGTTCCCGGATCACTTCCCGTTCCGCCGGCTTCTCGATGCCCTCGGCGGTAATGCTCAGGGAAAGGCTCTGCGCCAGAGTGGCGATGGCATGCGCGATCGACTTGTTGACCGGCGTGCAGTGGATGTCGCGCACGAACGACTGATCGATCTTGAGCCGGTCGATCGGGAAGCGGCGCAGATAGCTGAGGCTGGAGAAACCGGTGCCGAAATCGTCGATGGCCAATTGGACGCCGAGGGCCTTGACCGCTTTGAGCGTATGCAGCACGTCGCCCCCATTCTGCATCAGGACGCCCTCGGTCAACTCGAGCTCGACCAGTTGCGGGTTGACGCCGTATTCGTTCAGCAGTGCCTTCAGGAACCTGGGAAACCCGCGCCGGTAGAACTGGTGCGCCGAAATGTTGACCGACATCCGCAGCGGCGGCGTACCGGGCGCAACCCATGCGCGGATTTGCCGCAAGGCCTGGTGCAGCACCGATTCACCGAGTGCCACGATCAGGCCGCTTTCCTCCGCCACCGGAATGAACTGCGCAGGCGGGATCATGCCGAGTTTTGGGTGGCGCCAGCGCGCCAGTGCTTCCAGCCCGCGCACTTCTCCGGTCGCGAGATCGACTTGCGGCTGATAGTGCAGCACGAGGTCGCCGCCTTCAATCGCCTGACGCAGGTCATTCACCATCAGCAGGCTGGCCGGGTTGTACATCGTGGTTTCGGGCGAGTAGGCGCAATAGCTGTTGCGGCCGGTGGCCTTGGCGTGGTACATCGCGGCATCGGCCTTGCCCAGCAGGGCGCCGGCGTTGGTATCGTCGACCGGATAAACGGCACTGCCGACACTCACCGTCACCGCCAGAGAGTGGCCGTGCAGCGTGACCGGCTCCTTCATCAGGTCCACCAGCCGCCGGGCCACCAGATCGACGTCGCCAATCACGGCGAGGTCCTCCATCAGGATCACGAACTCGTCACCCGCCAGACGCGCCACGGTGTCGGTGCGGCGCGCCGACGCCTTGAGCCGCTCCACCACCTCGCACAGCACCGCGTCACCGGCGCTGTGGCCGAGCGAATCGTTGATGCGCTTGAAGCGGTCGACATCGACAAACAGGAGCGCCACCAGGCGCTTCTTGCGGCCGGCATCGAGGCAGGCCTGCTCGAAGCGGTCGTTGAACAGCATGCGGTTGGGGACGCCGGTCAAGCTGTCGTAATGCGCGAGGTGATACAACTCAGCCTGCTTGCGCTGGGTGATGACATTGAGCAAGTCGTGGCCATTGGCGACGCCCAGATATTTTCCCTGGCTGCAAATCAGGAAACCGGTGACCATTTGCTCGACGCCGGCG
>JANOYK010000448.1:0-2213 GCA_031428855.1 Burkholderiales bacterium
GGACCCGGCTCAGGTGATTGCTGCCAATGTGGTCAGCACGCAATTGGGCGCGGATGATATTTTGCGCATGGTGTGTGCTGCCTTTGGCACGGAAACCAGCGACGCTACCAAGTCGGGCCTGCTGCTTGCCCTTGAAGCGGGCCTCCAGGCGCACCGCAAAGCGGGGCGGCGCTGTCTTCTGATTATTGATGAGGCGCAGCACTTGTCGTTCCCGGCGCTCGAAGAGTTGCGCATGTTGTCCAACTTCCAGTCTGGGACGCATGCGCTGCTGCAAAGTTTTTTGGTCGGGCAGCCAGAGTTTCGCGACATCATCTTCAGCCCGCGCATGCAGCAGTTGCGTCAGCGCATTATTGCGTCATGCCACATCGGCCCGATGGATGAAAATGAAACGCGAGGCTATGTCGAGCACCGGCTCAAATGCGCCGGGGCAACGGACCGGCCGGTATTCCGTCAAGAGGCGTTTCATGCCATTTTTCGGGCCAGCGGCGGTGTTCCCAGGCGCATCAATTTGATTTGTGACCGTCTTCTGCTGTCCGGATTTCTGGATGACCACTACATTTTTACCGACCGTGAAGTCGATGAGGTGGCGTCCGAAATTACCTCCGAGACTTCGCGACCGGGTATTTCCGCAGAAGAGCCTGGTGCGGAGCGGGATGGCGCTGAGAATCTGATGGTTCCGTCCCCAGTGCCATTCGAGGGTGCGGCACGACCGGTCAGTGCTCACAGCGCGAACACGACTGTCCCTGCTAGCCGTGATGTTATCCAACGGCTCAACCGCCTGGAGGGCTTGGTGCAGCGGATTGAGGCCTCGCACAATGCGACCTTGAAGCTGTTGCGTAACCTGACCCGGGCCGCTGGCGAGACCGCTGACGTGCATAAAGTCAAAAATTAAATGCAGACTGACCGCGTAACGGATGTTCAGGCACCCGTCATATGCGTGGTCGGGGCACGGCCCAATTTCATGAAAATGGCACCGCTTCTGCGCGCATTTGCCGCGCGCACGCCTGCGTTGCCTGCTCTGCTTGTGCATACCGGGCAGCACTACGATGTGGACATGAACGACCGTATTTTCGCGGACTTGCGTTTGCCGCAGCCTGATATCAATCTTGAAGTGGGGGCCGGCACCCAGACGGTGCAAACGGCTGAGGTGATGCGGCGCTTCGAGCCGGTTGTCGATCAATATGCGCCATCCTGTGTCCTCGTGGTGGGGGATGTCAGTTCGACCCTGGCCTGTGCGTTGGTCGCTGTCAAGAAAAACGTTCCGCTGGTGCATGTGGAGGCCGGCTTGCGAAGCTACGATCGCGCCATGCCTGAGGAAATCAACCGCATACTCACCGATCAGATCGCGGATCTGCTCTACACCACCGAGCGCAGCGCCCAGGAAAATTTGGCGAAGGAGGGCATTGGCGCTGAGCGCGTGCGCTTTGCCGGCAACGTGATGATTGATTCATTGCTGGCCGGACGGGAATTTGCCAAGCCGGTGGCCGATACGTTGAGGCGGGCCGGCCTGCCTGAGCCATCCCGGCTGGAGGGAAAGCTCTACGCGCTGGTGACCCTGCACCGTCCGTCAAATGTGGATGATGCGGCGCAATTGGCGGCCCTGCTTGATTTGCTGGCACAAGTCGGCGTCAGGTTGCCGGTGGTCTTCGTGTTGCATCCACGCACACGCGCAAACATTGAACGCTTTGCTTTGGCGGACCGCTTGAAGGCACCCGGACTGCTGCTGCTGCCGCCGCAAGGGTATCTGGAGATGCTGGGCCTCATGGCCGGCGCGAAAGTGGTGCTGACCGACTCTGGCGGTCTGCAAGAGGAAACCACGGCACTCGGCATTCCATGTGTAACGCTGCGTGAAAATACGGAGCGGCCGATCACGGTGGAGCAGGGCACCAATACGCTGGTGGGCCGCGATGCTGCTGCGGCGCTGGCACTGATTGACGATATCCTGGCAAATGGCGGCAAACGCGGCCGCATTCCCGAGTATTGGGATGGCAAGGCGGCGGTGCGCATTGCAGATGATCTCGGCCGCTGGCTGCAAGCACGGGTCGCTTGACGCCATGCCGCGCAAGGATCAGAGGGGGACGGGATGACCGCAGCAACCAACTCAAATGCGCCTGCCGCGACCCAGCTCATCCCGGGCATGGCCGCCAGCAACGCCCTCACCATCGATGTTGAAGACTACTTTCAAGTGTCCGCGCTCGCGCCCTACATCAAAC
>JANOYK010000449.1:0-3788 GCA_031428855.1 Burkholderiales bacterium
GATCGAACCCTGCAAACCGGTCTGACGCCGCAGAGGGCGGCGGCGGGAGCGCCGGCGGAATGACCGGGGGGAGCACCGAAGGGACTGGCGGCGGAATCATCGATGGCATGGCCGCCGGTGCCGGCGTGATGTTGACCCACGCCGCCCTCGCGGCCAACGCACTGCAGTTGCGCCACTGGTCGCCCGAGTTGCGGCCAGGCGATGAACGCATCCTGGCGGTGGTGCCGTTCTCGCACTCCTACGGTCTGACCGCGTGCCTCAATTTTGCACCGCTGATCGGCGCGACGCTGATCCTGCTGCCGCGCTTTGATGTCGAAGAAACCCTCAACGCGATTGCGCGTGAGAAGCCGTCGATTTTTCCCGGTGTGCCGCTGATGTTTCAAAGTCTCGCGCATTTTCCCGGCGTGCGCAAATACGGTGTGGCCTCGATCCGCATCTGCACCTCGTCCGGCTCACCGCTGCCAGTCGAAGTGCAGGAAGAATTTGAAAAGCTCACGCGCGGCCGCGTGGTCGAGGCCTATGGCCTGACCGAAGCCGGGCCGGCCACCCACTGCAATCCGTTTTCAGGGCGCAGGCGGCACGGCTCGATCGGCCTGCCGCTGCCCGATACCGAAGCGCGCATCGTCGACCCGCACACCGGTGCGCCGCTCGGGCCGGATCAGTCAGGCGAGTTGACTGTGCGCGGGCCGCAATTGATGCAGGGCTACTGGCAGCGCCCCCACGCCACCGCGCAGGCGCTGCGCGACGGCTGGCTCCACACCGGCGATATTTGCCGGATGGACGAGGATGGTTATTTTTATGTGATTGACCGCCGCAAGGACGTGATCTTCTCGTCCGGCTATCCGGTCTATCCGCGCGATATCGAAGAGGTGTTGTACGAGCACCCCGGCGTGGCCGAGGCCGCAGTGGCGGGGCTGTCAGCCTGGCGCGCCGAAGACTTGCACGCTGCCGTGATTCATGCCTTCATCGTGCCGCGGCCGCATACCAAAGTGAGCGCAGAGGAGCTGCTCGCGCATGCCGCCAAACGCTTGCCGGCCTGCGCCGTGCCGGCCGCGCTGCATTTTGTCGCGAGCTTTCCGCGCAACACGCTGGGCAAGGTGTTGCGGCGAAGCTTGGCGCAAAGCGTGCGCAAGAGCGGCAGCGCGGGTTGAGTTTGCCCCTCCGCGCCTGAACATCGCGTCAATTGACTTGAGTTGCGAGTTGCCGTTGTGCATTGGCGGCAGTGCTGCGGCCGCCGATTTTCAGAAAAGGTGCCACCCTGTGAGGCGCTGCCAGAGCGGGTTTGCATGACACGTCACCCTGTGACCGGCTCACACCAACGGTTTCATAGAATTTGTCATTTCATTTTTTCGCCGCAGGCTGCGCCTGCGCCGGATCCCAGCTCCAGTGTTTCTTCCACGCCGCATTGACCGCATCGGGATATTCAGCCCGGCCGCGCGAGCCGTTGTAGCGTCCGAGTGCCATGAACATGTCGCCGCGTTCGATGTCCAGATAGTGGCGCAGGATGGTGCAGCCAAAGCGGATATTGGCGCGCATGATGAAGAGTGATTGCGGATCGCCGTCGCCGATCAGCTTGGTCCAGAATGGCATCACCTGCATATAGCCGCGCGCACCCGCCGAGCTGATCGCATATTTCTTGAACCCGCTCTCGACCTGGATCAAGCCGAGCACCAGCTGCGGGTCCAGCCCCGCGCGCGTGGCTTCGTAATGCACCGTTTTCAGAAATTCGATGCGGGTCTGATAATCCGGTTTGTGGCGGCGCGGCAGCCGGTCAGACATGGCCGAGAGCCAGTTGGCTTTCTCTATCGAGGTTTTGAACTTCGGCTCTGGCGGCGTGCGGTCCGACACCGCAGCGGCAAGCGCAGTGCGCACCGAATCGGACAGTGGCTCGTACTGCTGCGCCCCGGCCCACACCTGCGCGCTTAGGAAAAAGATAAGTGGGGTCAGGCCCCATTTACATTTAAATGGGGTCTGACCCCACTTATCAACCCCACTTATCACCACTTATCATGACCCCACTTATCATTCATGCGGCGGGTGTGCCTTGCAGTTTGGCGATAACGGCGGCGGCGGCATCGGCGAGCGGAAGTGACGTGGCTGCGGCGTCGCGGCGGTGCTGGTATTCGACCTTGCCTTCTTTGATACCGCGGTCGCCAATCGTGATCCGGTGCGGAATGCCGATCAGTTCCATATCGGCAAACATCGCGCCGGGGCGCTCGCCGCGGTCGTCGAGCAGTGCGTCGACACCGGCGGCTTTGAGCGCGGCGTAAATGGCTTCGGCGGCTTCGCGCACGGCGGGTGATTTGTCTGGGCCGATGGCACACACGGCGACAGTGAACGGGGCAATCGCGTCGGGGAAGATGATGCCGCGCGCGTCATGCCCTTGCTCAATCGCGGCAGCGGCAATGCGCGTGACACCGATACCGTAGCAACCCATCTGCATGAACTGCGGCTTGCCGGTTTCGTCGAGGAAGGTCGCTTTCATCGCTTCCGAGTATTTGGTGCCAAGGAAAAATACGTGGCCGACTTCAATGCCGCGCTGGATCGCCAGCGTGCCCTTGCCATCAGGCGACGGATCGCCCGCTTGCACGTTGCGGATGTCGGCGATGATGTCCGGCTCGGGCAGGTCGCGGCCCCAGTTGACGCCGGCGATGTGGTGATCCGATTCATTCGCGCCGGTGATGAAGTCACTCATGTTGGCGACGGTGCGGTCGGCCACGATCTTCACCGGCGGCTTCATCTGCATCGGGCCGAGATAGCCCGGCTTGATGCCGAAGTGTTCGATGATCTCGGGCACGGTAGCGAAGCGGAAACCATTTTTCAGGCCTTCGACTTTGCCGGCCTTGACTTCGTTGAGGTCATGATCGCCGCGCACCAGCAGCAGCCAGATTTGCACGTTTTTCACTACGTCCTTGTCATCGCGCTCCTCGGTGGCGAGCACCAGTGACTTGACGGTTTTTTGCAGCGGCACGCCGAGCAGGGCGGCCACATCTTCGCAAGTCGATTTGCCCGGAGTCGGCACTTTGTGCATGGCTTCGGCAGGTGCCGCGCGCGCGGCGAGCAGGGGCAGCGCCTCGGCCAATTCCATATTGGCCGCGTAATCCGACTGCGGGCAGTAGACGATGGCGTCCTCGCCAGTGTCGGCAATCACCTGAAACTCGTGCGAGCGTGAGCCGCCAATCGCGCCGGTGTCGGCCGCCACGGCGCGGTAGGTCAGCCCGAGCCGGTCAAATATTTTTTGGTACGCGGCAAACATGGCGTCATAACTTTTTTCGGCCGCTGCCACGTCGCGGTCAAACGAGTAGGCGTCTTTCATGGTGAATTCGCGCCCGCGCATGATGCCAAAGCGGGGCCGCCGCTCGTCGCGGAATTTGGTTTGAATCTGGTAAAAATTTTTCGGCAACTGGCGGTAGCTGCGCAGTTCCTGGCGTGCAATATCGGTAATCACTTCTTCAGAGGTGGGCTGGATCACAAAATCGCGCTCGTGCCGGTCTTTGAAGCGCAGCAGCTCCAGCCCCATTTTCTCGAAGCGTCCGGTTTCCTGCCAAAGCTCGGCCGGCTGCACCACCGGCATCGTCAGCTCAATCGCGCCGGCCCGGTCCATTTCCTCGCGGATGATGGCCTCGATCTTGCGGATCACGCGCAGCCCCATCGGCAGATAGCTGTAAATGCCGGCCGACAAACGCTTAATCAGGCCGGCCCGGATCATCAATTTGTGGCTGATAACTTCAGCGTCGTTGGGGGCTTCCTTAACGGTGGAAATGAAGAAATTTGATGCGCGCATTAGG
>JANOYK010000450.1:0-2019 GCA_031428855.1 Burkholderiales bacterium
CTCGCCCAGCCCGCCGCCCTGCATGAACAACACCTGATAGCCGTCCGGCACGGCGAGCAGTTCGCGCAACAGCGCCATCGCCTCGGCGTGTATGCCCATGAACTCCGGCCCGCGATGGCTCATTTCCATCACGCTCATGCCCGAGCCGTTCCAGTCGAGCATGTCGGCGGCAGCCTGTTGCAGCACCGGCTCGGGCAATGCGGCCGGGCCAGCAGAAAAATTGAAAACTCTCATCGTTTTAAAACCGTTGGCAGGAGCGGTTCTTCAGGACTCACCCGCTGGAGAGCCGCTCTGGGGGCCATCATCCGGCGCAGTACCGTTGCCGTTGCCGTTGCCATTGCCATTGCCATTGCCATTGGTGCCGCCGTTGTCACCATTGTCGGCATCGCGCTCGACCACGCGCTGCAAGCCAGACAGCTTGGTGCCATCGTCCACTGAAATCAGCGTCACGCCTTGCGTCGCGCGGCCCATCTCGCGCACTTCGGCCACGCGGGTGCGGATCAACACACCGCCGGTGGTAATGAGCATCAGTTCGTCTTCCGGTGCCACCAGCGTGGCGGCCACCACTTTGCCGTTGCGCTCGGAAGTTTGGATCGCGATCATGCCCTTGGTGCCGCGGCCGTGGCGGGTGTATTCGGCGATGGGCGAACGCTTGCCGAAACCGTTTTCGGTCGCGGTAAGCACGCTTTGCGTGACGGCCACATTGTTGCCTTCGGCGTCCGTCAAAGACGGTGCCACCAGCATGGCGATGACTTCCTGCGTCTCGTCGAGCATCATGCCGCGCACCCCACGCGCCTGGCGGCCCATCGGGCGCACGTCGTTCTCATCAAAGCGCACCGCCTTGCCGGCGTCGGAGAACAGCATCACATCGTGCTTGCCGTCAGTGAGCGCCGCACCGATCAGGAAGTCGCCCGGATCGAGATCGACCGCGATGATGCCGGCCTTGCGTGGATTCGAGAAATCGGTCAGCGCGGTTTTCTTCACGGTGCCGAGCTTGGTCGCCATGAACACAAAACGGTCTTCAGCGTAGGCTTTGATCGCCAGCACCACATTGATTTTTTCGTTCTCGGCCAGCGGGAACACGTTGACCAAGGGCCGGCCGCGCCCGGTGCGCACACCCTGCGGCACTTCGTAGACCTTGAGCCAGTACATGCGGCCACGATTCGAGAAACACAAAATCGTGTCGTGCGTGTTGGCGACAAAGAGCTGATCGATCCAGTCGTCCTCTTTGGTCGCCGCCGCCTGCTTGCCGCGCCCGCCGCGCTTTTGCGCGCGGTATTCGGTGAGCGGCTGCGACTTGATGTAACCCATGTGCGACATCGTCACCACCATGTCCTGCGGGGTGATGAGATCTTCCAGGTTGATGTCTTCGGCGTTCATCTCGATCGCCGAGCGGCGTGCGTCGCCGAATTCGTCTTTCACCTTTTCCAACTCGCCGGCGATGATGGCGGTGATGCGCTCGGGCTTGGAGAGAATGTCGAGCAGATCGGCGATGACCGCCATGACCTCTTTGTATTCGCCGACGATCTTGTCCTGCTCTAGGCCAGTCAAGCGCTGCAAACGCATTTGCAAAATTTCACCCGCCTGCACGTCGGAGAGCATGTAGCCTTGCTCGTGCATGCCGTAGGCTTCCAGGATACCCTCGGGGCGCGAGGCATCGGAAGCCGAGCGCGCGAGCATCTCGGCCACCACCGTCGAATTCCACGGACGCTTCATCAATTCGTCTTTCGCCACCGGCGGCGTCGGCGCGGCCTTGATGATGGCGATGAATTCGTCGATGTTGGCCAGCGCCACGGCGAGGCCTTCAAGCACATGGCCACGCTCGCGCGCACGGCGCAACTCGAACACGGTGCGGCGTGTCACCACCTCGCGCCGGTGCTGCAAGAACTGGTCGAGCATCTGCCACAGATTGAGCAGGCGCGGCTGACCATCGACCAGCGCCACCATGTTCATGCCGAAGGTGTCTTGCAGTTGCGTTTGCTTGTACAGATTGTTGAGCACCACCTCGGGCATTTCGCC
>JANOYK010000451.1:0-3835 GCA_031428855.1 Burkholderiales bacterium
GCCAGCGCCTGCGGGATCAGCACCGCAGCCGTGAGCGCACCGGCAATCGCGTCAGACCACGCGTCGCGCCGGGTATAGCTGCGCAGGTGGGTAAACAGGCTCATGGGGTCAATGCGGCCACGCCAATAATGAAGATGACGCAGCTTAGTCCGCCACAGCGGCGCTGTCTGTAACCCAGGTTCCATAGCGCGCGATTCATCGCGAATCGTTGCTCTGGCAGCACTCGCGCCGGGGTAATGCGCCTAAGAGGCGCTTGTACCAACGATCTTCAGAGCATGACGCCTAAGCCCCAAGATGATCGAACCAGCCGTGGTCCTCAGCAAGAGCATCCTTCACCCGCCTGCGCTCGATATCACTGCGATGCATGCCGCCGTCACCCCACCCCAGCCGCAATCTCCGCCACCCCGCCCACATCGACCAGCGTAATGCGCTCGCGCCCGATTTTGATGAGACCGCGATCCTCAAAATTACGCAGCACGCGGCCGACAAACTCGCGCACGCTGCCAGTGCGCTCGGCCAGGCGCTGATGCGTGGTGCGCAACGCCGGCCCCTCTTCAATCAGAATGCGCGCCAGGCGCTGGTCAAGATGGTCAAACGCAATCGCCTCGACCAGGCTCATCAACTCGCCAATGCGGGTGCTGATGATGCCGAAAATGTGATTGCGAAAGCTCGTATCAGAGGCGATCAAGTCATGAAATAACTGCGGCGGAATCACCACCACCCGCAGCGCCGTATCCGCAACCCCCACCGCCTGATACACCGGCCCGCCGAGCAAATGCGTGATCGACAAAATGCACGCCTCACCAGCGCGGATGCGGTACAGCTGAATCTCACGCCCCTGCGCTGCATAGCGCACGATGCGCACCTGCCCCTCCACAATCAGCGGGAAGCCCTCGCACGACTGGGTGGTATCAAACAGCCGCTCACCGGCAGCGAAGGTTTTGACAAACGCCTGCGCCGCCAATTTGGGCGCGCTGTCCGCGTGGCCGCAATGCAGGGCGCTGCGGGTGCGTTCAATCAAGGCAGGGTCTTGCAGCATCAGCGATTGATCCATTCAATTGGCTGGGGACGATTTAATCGAAATTTACGAACGATTCGCGCCAACCTGGCACAGGAGCTTAAAGCACTGACCAGCGCGATTCAAGCTTGATTGAAGCCGCACAAAACTGCAGGCAACGCGAGCACACGGCCCGGCCAGTTCGATCACTTGACACTCCGCCTCCGCACGGGCGAGGCATGCCGCCACCAATAAATCCCCCGCCTCCTGTCAGCAATATGCGCATGGGCGGCGTGATTCGGTCATTTCGTCAAGAATGGCTCCTGGAGACATTCTCCTTGCGTTATTAACGCACCACCGTCTGCGCCTGCCCTGGCTGGCGCGCTTCAATGACGCCGATGCGCGACACCGTTTCTCCGGCGGCTTTGAGTTGCGCGATGGCACCATCCGCATCCGCGCTTGCCACCACCACCACCATGCCGATGCCGCAATTGAACACTCGGTGCATTTCGGCATCTGCCACATTACCGTGCTGTTGCAGCCAGGTGAACAGCGGCGGCATCACCCAGGCATCCCGCTGCAACACGGCGGTGAGATGGTCTTGCAGCACACGTGGCACGTTTTCGACCAGGCCGCCGCCGGTGATGTGCGCCATGCCTTTGACATTGAGCGATTGCATCAGCGCCAGCAGCGGCTTGACGTAAATGCGTGTCGGGGCCATCAGCACATCGCGCAATACGCGCCCTTGTGCGTCGGGAAAATGCGCAGCGTTGAAGTCCAGCCCGCCACCGGTGCTGGCAGCGCGCTCGATGATTTTGCGCACTAGCGAATAGCCGTTCGAGTGTGCGCCGCTCGACGCAAGACCCAGCACCACATCCCCCGGCACAATCGATTTGCCGTCGATGATTTTTGCTTTTTCTACCGCGCCCACCGCGAATCCGGCGAGGTCATATTCACCTGCCGGGTACATGCCCGGCATCTCGGCAGTCTCGCCGCCAATCAATGCGCAGCCGGCCATCTCGCAGCCGGTGGCGATGCCGCCGACCACTTGCGCAGCGGTTTCGACATCGAGCTTGCCGCAGGCGAAGTAGTCGAGGAAGAACAGCGGCTCGGCCCCCTGCACCAGAATATCGTTGACGCTCATCGCCACCAGATCGATGCCGACGGTGTCGTGTTTGTTCAAATGAAACGCCAGCTTGAGTTTGGTGCCGACGCCATCGGTGCCCGACACCAGCACCGGCTCCTTGTAACGCTTGGGCACTTCAAACAGTGCGCCGAAACCACCGATGCCGGCCAGCACGCCCTCGCGCATGGTTTTTTTGGCGAGCGGCTTGATGCGCTCGACCAGGGCGTCACCGGCGTCGATATCGACACCGGCATCGCGGTAACTTAGAGGGGTGGATGATGCGGGAGGCTGGCTCATGAAGCGGGTTCTGATGACGTGAAATGGGAGACCGGGAAGGTAAAATCGCGCACGCGCTGCGGCTGGTCAAAATCATTTGGTCAGAGAGCGGCGGCCCGGTGAATTTTAGCTGACCGGCCTGTGATCTCTGGTTGCAACAGTCTGAACCGCCCGGTTCATTTTTCGCTAGGTACGCCCTGCTTCTGCCGCTGTATTCCGCTGTATTCCGCCGTATTCTCCACAAGGCCCGCCTCCATGCAGCTTCGTTCCGACCCAATGCAAACACTCCCGTGGGTAGCTGCCGGTGCGCTGCTGTTGTGGGGGCTGTATTTGCTCGGCCCGGTGCTTACGCCATTTTTAGCCGGGGCGATTCTGGCCTACATCCTCAACCCCGGCGTTGACTGGCTGGCGCGGCACAAACTGCCGCGCAGCGCCGCCGCCATGTTGATGATGATCGCAGCAGCACTGACTGCGGTGTTGCTGGTGCTGATTCTGGTGCCGCTGTTTACCAAGCAGGTGACCGAGCTGTCGCTCAAAGTGCCGGCCTTGCTGCAGCGGCTCAACGAGCAGCTCGCGCCGCGCCTGCAGGAATGGTTTGGCGTCACCGTGCAGTTGGATGCGCAGTCGATCAAACAATTTTTGTCTGAGCACTGGCAGAGCGCCGAGGGCGTCGCCTCCAAACTGCTGGCCTCGCTCAAGCTGGGCGGGCTGGCGTTGGCCGGTCTGGTCGGCACGCTGCTGCTGATTCCGCTGGCGCTGTTTTATTTGCTGGCCGAGTGGCCCGATATGATCGCGCGCATCGACCGCTTTGTGCCGCGCAGCTATAGCCGCCAAGTGCGTACGATTGCCCGCGAAATCGACGCGGTGCTGGCCGAGTTTTTGCGCGGGCAATTGTCTGTCATGGGTGTGCTCGCGCTCTACTACTCGATTGCGCTGTGGATCGGTGGGCTTGATTTTGCGCTGCCCATCGGCATCATCACCGGCCTATTGGTGTGCGTGCCCTATCTCGGTTTTGCCACCGGCCTTGCGCTCGCCTTGATGGTGGCAGTGCTGCAATTTAACGGCCCCTATGGCTTGCTGCTGGTGGCGGGCGTGTTTGGATTGGGGCAGGTGATTGAAGGATTTTTTCTCACACCTAAATTGGTTGGTAACCGCATCGGCCTGCATCCGCTCGCGGTGATTTTTGCGCTGCTCGCATTCGGCCAGGTGTTTGGATTTTTTGGCGTGCTGCTCGCATTGCCCGCCAGCGCGGTGCTGCTGGTCGGGCTGCGCCGTGTCAATGCCGCATATTTCTCCAGCCCGTTCTACAAGGACCAGGCCGACAAGGCCTCAAAATAAACCGTGGCGCAACTGCTGCTCGAACTGGCCGCACCGCCGCAGCCGGCTCTGGACAATTTTGTCACCGGTGCCGATGGTGGCAACGCCGCCGCACTGGC
>JANOYK010000452.1:0-2485 GCA_031428855.1 Burkholderiales bacterium
TTCCAGTGCGAGACACGCGCGTCGTCGGCAATGCCCCAGGCAGTTTCCAGCATGGCGGCGTCAATTGCACAGGGATGCCACGCCATCAGATGCCGGATCTCGGTGCGCGCGCGGGCTTTGAATTCATTCCCTTTAATGCGAACGAGGTTGACGTAGAACTCGTTGAGCACTTGCGCGCTCACACGGCCGCTGCGCTCCTGCCAGCAGCGCGTCAGCCAAGCTTGCGCCGCACTTTGCTTGGCGGCATCGCGCGGGTCGAGCGCGTAGATCAGGACGTTGGTATCAACGAAGACCGGCACGGCTGTTCGCTTCGTCGCGGCTCAGGTACCTGGTGTTCTTGGGGAAGGGCAGAGGCTGGAACTTGAGCGCCGCACGCATGGAGCGCTCGTAGGCACCATCACGCGCACGCGCTTGCTCGACCAGTTCGCCGAGGTAGCGCGAGACACTGGCGTTATCGCGCGCGGCCTTGATGCGCACCCATGCGAGCGCGTCCTCTTCCATCGAGACGGTGACATTTTTCATTGCGGCACCTTGGATGATTAACACGAAGTTAGTGTAACACGAACTTCGTGTTATTTCGCCAGATTGAAAATCCGTCACGAGGGCGGGGTCAGGCGGCGCAGACGGTGCGAATCAAAACTTGCCCATCTGGTAATCAGTGATGGCCTGACGGATTTCGTCATGCGTATTCATCACAAACGGGCCCTGCTGCACGATCGGCTCTTTCAGCGGTTTGCCCGCGAGCAGGATGAAACGCCCGGCTTCATCGTGCGTGTGCGCCTTGACCAGCGTGCCCTCGGACAACACCACGAGGTGGCTCTGCTTGACCATCGTCTCGTCGTCGCCGAACACCACTTCGCCTTCGAACACATAGGCGAACACGGCGTGGCCTGCGGGCACGGTGCATTCGAAGTCTTTGCCGGCTGGCAGTGACACGTCGAGGTAGGAGGGCTCGGTGGCGATGCGGTTGATCGGGCCGGTGGCACCTTCGTAGGTGCCGGCCAGTACCTTGACGACACTGCCGTTTTCGCCTTTGACCACCGGCACCTGATCGGCCGGAATGTCCTGATAGCGCGGCGCGCACATTTTGTCTTTGGCCGGCAGGTTGACCCAGAGTTGAAACCCGGCCATGCGGCCGCTTTCTTGCAGCGGCATTTCCGAGTGGATCAGGCCGCGCCCGGCGGTCATCCATTGCACGCTGCCGGGGCCGAGGTCGCCTGAGTTGCCCTGGTTGTCCTTGTGTTGCATGCGCCCGGCCAGCATGTAGGTGACGGTCTCGAAGCCGCGATGCGGATGATCGGGGAAGCCGCCGATGTAGTCGCTGGCGCTGTCGCTGCCGAAGGCGTCGAGCATCAAAAATGGGTCGAGGTTTTGCAGTTGCGGCTGGCCGATCATGCGCAGCATTTTCACGCCATCGCCATCCGAGGCCTGCATGCCGCGCACGGTGCGGGCGACGTGGCGGGTGGTGTGGTGGCCGCTGTGCGCATGATCGTGATCGTGTGTGTGGCCATGTGCGTGATCGTGGGTGTGACCGTGATCGTGGGTGTGGGCGGGGCTCATGATGTTTGACCTGCGATGAAGTTGTTGAGGGTGATTGTGGGGTGGCTCAGCGGATGCGAATTCAAGTCTGGGGCGGGACAACAGAGAGGGGAAAATCCGCCCAATCCGGCCGCCCAAGCCGGAACTCAATCTATCATGGAGGCGGTGCCGCGCATTTTCAACTACTTCGCTTCGCCACACCGGTTCACTGCGCCGGTTTTGAAACCTGCCTCAACCCTGATTACCTTATGGCTACTGCTGCTTCCGGCATCCCGCGCTGGCTTGGCGTCGCGCTCATGCTGGGCATCGCGACCACCTTTGCGAGCAATCACGTTTCGGCGCGTCTCGCGTTCGATCATGGTGCAAACGTGCTTACCGCCGTTACATTTCGCTCCATCGGCACCGCCTCGGTGGTGTTCGTGCTGATCCGCATCAGCGGCGTAAAGCTGGCGCTGCCGGGCGCAAAACCCTGGCAGGCGCTGCTGTTTGGACTGGCGATTGCCGCGCAAAGCGGGTTTTTGTATGGCGCGGTGGCGCGCTTGCCGGTGGCGCTTGCCTTGCTCACGTTCAACACTTTTCCGATGATGCTGGCGCTGCTCACCTGGCTAACCGGCGGCGCGTTGCCGGTGCGGCGCGTGCTCATTGCGATGCCCATCGCTCTTGTCGGGCTGGGGCTGGCGCTTGGGGTAACGCGCGGGGCAGAGCAGGTCTACGATGCGCGCTTTATCGAGGGCGTGGGGTGCGCGCTCGGCGCATCGATCACGTTTGCCTGCTCGTGGGTGTTGATGACGCGCTGGCTTGGCAAGGTGGACGGGCGCATGCGCAGTTTTGTCAGCATGACCGTGGTGAGCGTGATGGCGCTGTCGATTGGCTTTGCCACCGATGGTTTCGCCTTGCCGCGTGATGACGCGGGCTGGACCGGGCTTGCGCTGCTCACGGTGCTCTA
>JANOYK010000453.1:0-4736 GCA_031428855.1 Burkholderiales bacterium
AAACTTCACTTCGGGCGCGGTGAACACGTCCTCGCGCAACACCACATCAAGCGAGCCTGCGCGCGTGATCTGCGCGCGATAGGCCTTGGCCCCGGCGAGCGCCTGCAACGGAAACCGCACCACGGCGCGCTCTTGCAGATCGGCCGATTGCAGCGCCAGCGCCGGTGCTGCCAGCAAAGCACGCGGTGCCGACGGCACACCTGATTTGTCCGCCACCGAACCCATGCCGGCCTCGAGCACCACACCGGGTGGCGCGCTGTCCGCACTGTCCGCACTGTTTTTTGCGCTCCTGCCCAATGCCGCCCTGCCCTTGCCGGGATTACCCGGGGCCGTTTTTGCCGCAGCGGTTTTTGCTGCGCCAGTTTGTGCCGCACCCGCGCCGCCCTGCTGCGCTGCGCCTGCGTCCGCAGCTACGCCATCAAACGCTACCCGGCCTTCGAGCACTTCGCCGCGTGCCGCACCCTCTGCAGCATCGTAAGACGCGCGAAATTGGGTGCCGCGAATACCCAGCGACGCGACCGGTGTGGTCATCTCAAACCGGCCCGGCGACGCCACCGTCTTGACCTCCGCTTCAGCACGGCCGCGCAGCAGCGTCATCAGCTGCTCAAAGTTGCGCCCGGTGACGATGCGGTTGACCCGGTCAAGCCGCAATGCGCTCTGCGGCGGCATCCGGATCAGCGAATCGTCCGCCATGCGCAGCGCGACCGACCCGTCGGCGCCGGTCGTGACCACCGCGCCGGCGCGCAACTCTTGCCCGTTCTGCAACGGCACAGCAGTGCCTGCCTGGGTTGCGGCTGACTGCGCCGCGCCATTGACTGACACCACCCGTGCCGCCGCCGCTTCGCGCCGCAGCAAGTCTTGCGGGATCCGCAGCGCGCTGCCCGGCTTGAGCGCGCGCGCCTGCGCATTGGTCAAGCGGTTGTGGCGCTGCACCTTGATGTAATCGCGCGGGTCCTGCAGCAGGCGCTGGGTAATCGAAATGATGGTGTCACCCGCTGCCACCGGGTGCGCGTAGTCGGCGCTGTGCGCCGCGCCGGTGCCGAGGGCCAACGCGAA
Source organism: Burkholderiales bacterium (assembly GCA_031428855.1). Taxonomy (GTDB): domain Bacteria; phylum Pseudomonadota; class Gammaproteobacteria; order Burkholderiales; family JAEUOS01; genus CANJDH01. The sequence goes on from JANOYK010000453.1 coordinate 1,057, forward strand.
GCAGGCTGCGGGCAGCATGCGCCCGAGCCACCGCGCGCGGCGTGCCGCTGCAAGCGTCACCGCGTGCCGGCTGATCTGCCGCGGTGCGTGCCGCGGCGCGTGCTGGTGAGGGTGCTGGTGAGGGTGCTGGTGAGCGTGCTGGTGAGCGTGCTCAATGACATGCTGGGGTGCGTGCATGGCGAACCTTTTCGTTGTGGTTGTTTAGACTGACGCGCCATGATGCTGCGCCCACAGCGCGCGTATCGCATCGGCCAGCGTCATTGCATCAAACGGCTTGAGAATCACGCCAATCGCGCCTTGCGCGATTAATTCCGCATTCACTTGCGGCTCCGCCTTGGCAGTGAGAAATACGGCCGGCGTGGCTACCGTGCCGGCCAGTGCGCGCAAGCCTTGCAGCGTGGCGGACCCATCCATGCCGGGCATCATCACGTCGAGCAGCAGCAGGTCGGGGGCGAACCCGGGCGCGGTGGCAAGCGCCTCGACACCCGAGCTGCAGATGTGTACCTCAAAGCCGCCGTGCTTGACCAGCGCCATGCGGGCAATCACTTGAATGTCGGCCTGATCTTCAACGTAGAGGATGCGTGTCAGTGGGGGAGTCATGCGGTGCCCTGAATGGATGTGGCGGTGGATGTGGCGATGCGGGTCGCTACTGGTGTCGCTGTGGTTGTCGCGGTGGTTGCCGCCTGCGGCACAACAGCCCCAGCCACAGGTTTGGCGGGTGACAAGGCCCGATGCTCCTGGGTCTGATCAGCATCGTATTGAGGAAACTCGACAAAAAACGTGGTGCCGCCGCCGGGTGTGCTGACAAAATCGATCACCCCGCCCATTTGCGTCACCAGCGCGTGGCAAATGCTCAAACCGAGTCCCGAGCCTTGCCGGGCACGCGCATCGGTGCCATCAACCTGGGCAAACTTCTGAAAAATGCGGTCATGAAAACTGGCGGGAATGCCGCTGCCGTGATCGATCACATTGACGCGCAAGCGCCGGCCGCTGGTTACGCTGGTTACGCTGGTTACGCTGGTCACGCTGGTCACGCTGGTCACGCTCACTTCACTGCCAGCCGGTGAAAACTTTGCGGCGTTCGATATCAGATTGGTCAACACCTGCATCAGGCGGTCAGGGTCGGCGTACAGTTGCGCGCCGCGCGTGCCGCCGCCGGCTGCGCGCAGGGTCACGCCAAAGCCGCTGCAATAGGTCTGGTTGGCGCTGACCGCTTCGGCAATCATGGCGTCAAGATTCACCACGCTGGCTGTGAGCGCGGTGGCACCGGCTTCGATCTTGGCCAGATTGAGCACATCGTTGACCAGCCGCGAGAGCCGCTCGGAGCCGGACAGCGCAACCCGCACCAGTTCTTTGGCGTCGTCCGGCAACTCGCCGGCGACGCCGCCGTCGAGCAGGCCGAGCGCGCCGCGAATGGAGGTGAGCGGCGTGCGCAGTTCGTGGCTGACGGTGGCGACAAATTCATCCTTGGCGCGGTCGATGCGCTTGCGCTCCTCAATATCAGTGAGCGAGCCGGCCACCCGCACCGCGCGCCCATCCGCATCGTAAAACGCCTGGGCGCGCCAGCGAAACCAGCGCCAGCCGCCGCTGTGCAAACGCAGGCGCAGCTCCATCGCATAGGGCTTACCGTGGGCAACGCCGGCCGCATGTGCCGCACGCAGCGCGGCGCGCTCGTCCGGATGAACGATGCCGGTAAAGCCGGCCTGACCGGCCGGCATCGACGCCGCGTCGTAGCCGAGCATTTCACCGACATGCACCGAGTAATGGGTCTGGCCGGTGGCAATCGAGAAATCCCAAAATCCGATGCCGGAAGCCTTGACCGCCATGTCGAGGTGTTCACGCGCCTGACGCAGTGCTGCCTCGGCGCTGCGCCGCTCAATGAACTGGCCGGTCTGATTGCCAAGCGACTGCGCCAGCTCAAGCAGCAGCGGATCGGGATTGCGCACATCATGGCTGTAAAACTCGAGCACCCGCAGCACCACGCCGCCCGCGACCACCGGCAGCACAAAGGCGCCGTGCAGATTGGCCGCTGCCGCTGCATCGCGCCGGCCATAGGCGGCGTCTTGCACGATATCCTCGATCCAGTTGGGCTGCTGGGTGCGCCAGGCAGTCAACAACAACCCTGCGCGGTCTTCGCCCAGCGCCACCCGCCTGCCGCTCTGCAGTGCCGAAAAAGCCTTGAGCAGCGGATGGTCCGCCCCCCACACATCGACACAGCGCAACCGCTGGCCATCCTGGGTGATGCGCCAACATGCTGCCGCAACCCACTCCTGCGATTCGGCGACGATACGCAGAATCTCCGGCATGGCCGCACCCAGGCTGGTGGCTTCGGCCAGCACCCGTGTGACCGCATGCTGCATGGTCAGACGCCGCTCGCTCTGTTTGGCGGCCGAAATGTCAAGCATGGTGCCGTACTGCCGCTGCAGCGCGCCATCGCTGCCGATGACGTTGTGGCGCTGCACCCGCACCCAGCGTATGCCGCCGCCGCGCGGCAGGATGCGCAACTCGATCTCGCCACCGGTGTTCGACCGGTCAGTTTCATCCACATGGCGGTCAAACTGCTCACGGTCTTGCGGATGGACAAATTGACGGATCTGCTGACGCGGCGGCACGGGCTGCTCCGGTGTCAGGCCATAGAGTTCAAACATCACGTCGGACCAGAACGCGCCCTCCTCACGCCCGCCGCCATCAATATTGCGGCTCCAGGTGCCAAGCTTGGCCAGCTGCTGCAATTCGGACAATTCGCTCTGACGCCGCTTCAGTGAGCGCTCCGCATCCGCGAGATCGCGGTTGCGCGCCTCCAAATTGCTGCGCAGCGCCACAATCTGGCCGGCCAGGAGCGAGAAACCGGTCAGCGACACCGCCATCATCATCAGCAACAACACTTCAAGCCGCACATCAACCGGTGCGCCGCCCGCCGCCGGACCGCCCAGCGGCCAGACGATCGAGACGGCGTAGGTCAGAACGTCAAACAGCGCGATGACCAGCAACTGGCGCGTGCGCAGCCGGAACACCCCAAACAGAAACACCGTGAGCACCGCGTACAGAAACGCCGGGCGCGCCGGGCCAGCGTGATACGCCACATAAAACAGCGTCGCCGACGACACCACCAGTTGATAGGCGGTCAGGCTCGGATCAGCAAAGCGCAGGTTAAGACCGGTGCGAAACACTGCAAAAAACAGCAGGTTACCCCCGGCCACCAGCGCGGCCGCAAAGATGCCGGTATCGCGGCCGAGCAGACCGGTGAGCACACAATAGAGCAGCAGCAGCAACACCAGCAGCGAGCCGGCCAAGCCGGTCAGAAAGCGCCGCATGCGCAGCGCCTGACGGGCGTCGCCCGGCGGAGTGAGCCAGCGGATCAAGAGGACAGACATTGGATCGACAGTGTTCAGGCGTTCAGATTATTTTTGGCATTGGCCTGACAATGGCTCGCACCAACGGTTTCAATTGGCATGCGAAGGAAACGCGCTCGCACCAACAGTTTCATGGCACACGCTGTGCGGGGAGTGCGGGGAGTGCGCTGCGGCACTGCCGCAGTGATGCCGCTCCCAAATGGCCCGAATCTGCCCAGCCAGCGCCATGCGCACAATGATCTGGATTTCACCCTGGTCTTGAACGTGGAGAATGCGGGTCAATGGAAGGGTCATGAGATGGCTCAGTGTGCGGCAGAGACAATGGGG
>JANOYK010000454.1:0-1755 GCA_031428855.1 Burkholderiales bacterium
GCTCCGGCCCGCACTGGCCCGCCCCGGCCTGCAACCAAGCATTCTCTCCAGCCCCGCCGATGCGGGGTTTATTTTTCACGATGTCGGATGCACCTGGCCCGCGCCGATTGCCGCTCCTTCAACTGCCCCCACACCTCTCCCGCCATGACCACACACTACGACGCCCTTGAAACCCGCGCTCCGGCTGAGCGTGAAGCCGCCCTGATGCGCGCATTGCCGCTGCAGGTGGCCAACGCGAAAAACAACACGGCTGGCTTTGCCAAAATTCTCGCAGCGGTGGACGCAGCCAGCGTGACCACGCGCGCGGCGCTGGCCGCTCTGCCGGTGACGCGCAAGTCTGACCTCAAGGAGTTGCAGCGCGGTGCATTGCCATTCGGTGGCCTGGTGGCGATCAAGCCCGGACAGGCACGCAAAATCTTCATGTCGCCCGGCCCGATTTACGAACCCGAAGCCCGCCGTGACGATTACTGGCGCTCAGCGCGCGCCATGTTCGCCGCCGGTTTTCGCGAGGGCGACATTCTGTTCAACACCTTCTCGTATCACCTCACACCGGCCGGCAGCATGATCGAAGCGGGGGCGATGAAACTCGGCTGCGCCGTGATCCCGGCTGGCGTTGGCAACACCGAGCAGCAGATCGAAGCCATCATCGACTTACAACCCAGTGCCTATGTCGGCACCGCCGCGTTCCTGCGCATCCTGGTCGAAAAATTTATCGAAATCGGCCAGCCGTTCCCGATCAAGCGCGCCGTCACCGGCGGCGATGCCCTCACACCGAGCCTGCGCGCATGGCTCAAAGAACACGGCTTGGTCACTGTGCTCAATTTTTTCGGCACCGCTGATCTTGGCACCATCGCTTACGAATCGGAAGCCACAGCAGTGGTAAATGCGGGCATGATCCTTGACGAAGAATTGATTCTCGAAATCGTCCGCCCCGGCACCGGTGACCCGGTGGCAGAGGGCGAAGCCGGCGAAATCGTCATCACCACCCTCAACCCGGATTACCCGCTGATCCGCTTTGGCACCGGCGATTTGTCGGCGGTGATACCTGACGCATTGACCACCGCGTCACCGTGCGGGCGCACCAACACCCGCATCAAAGGCTGGATGGGCCGCGCCGATCAGACCACCAAGGTCAAGGGCATGTTCGTGCAGCCGGGGCATGTGGCTGCCATCGTCAAGCGTCACAGCGAAATTGACAAAGCGCGCCTGGTGATCGAAGGCGAAATGGCGAACGACCGCATGACCCTCAAGGTGGAGGTGGCCGACTGGACCGTGGCGGGTTTGCAGGAAGCGATAGCGGCGACGCTGCGCGATGTGACCAAGCTGCGCGGTGACGTACAGTTCATGACGCCGGGCGAGTTGCCCAATGATGGCAAGGTGATTGAGGACGCGCGCAAGTACGATTGATTGGGCCGGCCCTGCGCTCTGGGTTGCACCTGCCCGCCCTCTGCCACTCTGCAATAGAGCGGAAACCGTTGGTGGGAGCCGTTCTTTGACGATATGCCTGCGCCAGTACCATGACCATGCGCGCGCTGATGGCGCGGCTGGCGGCGCTGCCGCCCATCCGCCCCGCATTCGTTCAACTGGCCGCGCACTGACTTGCTGGCGCCCAGCCAGTTCCTGACAATCGTCTTGCCTTTCATCCCGAAAGGCAGCAGTATTGCGGCCTGTGGCCGCCTCCAAGACACCCCTTCTGCCGGATGCTGACTTGCTTGCTGCGCTGCCGCCGTCCTTGCAGGCGCTGACAGCGCGCGG
>JANOYK010000455.1:0-3229 GCA_031428855.1 Burkholderiales bacterium
TGCGATTCCTTTGTGGTTGAAACCGATGTGCATTACCCCACCGATATCAACCTGCTGTATGACGCGATGCGCAAGGTCGTGACCCTGACCGCGCAGCTCTGTGAAAGCACCGGCAGCGACGGCTGGCGGCAGCACGCCTACAACGTCAATCACCTCAAGCGGCGTATGCGCAGCGCGCAAAGCAAGAAGCGCAGCAAAGCCCGATCGAAAGCGCAACAGGAGAAGAACGCGGCGCTGATCATCGAAGCCCATCGAGAATATCTCGACACCGCCGGTGTCTACCTGAGCAAAGCGCAGGCAGTCGAGCAAGCCGAGGGATTCGTCAAGGCGCGGCGCGCGCATTCGGCGGTTGAATCGGCGATCAACGCCCTCGAAGTGCATGGACTCGACAGATGCCCGGATCATGGCATCGACGGATTCAAGCGCTATGTCGCGTTGGCCGTGGTGGCGCGAAACATCCATCGCATCGGCGCGATCCTTACGCAACAGCAACAACTGCGTGAGCAAAGAAAGAAGAAATACTCGGACCGCGATTGCACCTTCAAGCTGGCGGCATGAAAAACCTGAGGTCGACTCTTTTTATCTCGCTTGATTGCGGCAATCAGGGAGACGCTCGTGCGCACACGGAAGAAATTCACGTCACCAGCCCGAAAAGCGGAGAATCTTCTGCCGCAGATGAATGAACGCAACAAAAAGAGCTCGGCGTGCGCAAAAAATAGGCAACCGATTTTCTTAAAACATGGGTTTTCTGTCAGGCACCAAGTACGAATCGATGCGCCGCAGCTGGGAGATTCGGGACGTGCAGTGATGCTGGCGGCTGAAGGCGTCCGGCTCTCGGAAGACTCGATCCGGGAGAGCGGTCTCAAATGGCGCAAAGGCGAGGCCAATCCGCAGCCGCGACGCATTCTCGATCAGGCCTTGCGCGACGGGTTTCGCACGCCGGCGCTTGATCTGGAGTCGATTCCGCTCTCCGCTGAGCTGCGCCATGAGCACGGCGACCCGTTCGATCACCTGCTCTATGCGCAGGCCAAGCATCACGGCTACAGATTGATGACAATGGCTCGCGCCCTGTCTTCTTTCGGGACAAGCGTGGTCAACCCGCAATAGATTCGTTGGGACCGGTTCGCGCGGATCGACGCGGGCGTTCTATGTAGCTGGCGTCTTTGAGCCCCAGGTCATCAGCTCGGTCGAGCCCCTTGCGAAGATGAACGAGATCCACGCTCACTCTCTGGTGGACGCGTTGGCTTGCACGTCCGGGCTGTTGTCGTGAATGGCCTTGCGTGACAGGTAGTCCGCCAAGGCGGTGCCCAAGCCCATCGCCTTGGCCAGTCGTCGCAACCGCGACATGTTCAACTGGTCCAACTCTATGTCAAGTGGCGGCCCGGAGAGCTTGGTGCGTGGCGACGCGCCCAGGTAGATCCAGTCGAGCAAGGCTTTCTCCGGCGTGGCGCGCGCGTAGACAACATCGAGATCGAGCCGATCCGCAAGCGCTCCGGCGCGCTCATCTAGGAATTTAATCGGCATGGCATGAAAGCGGAACTCGATGCGCGGGGCCTTGACTGGCCGGCTAGATGGCGCCACGCCGTCGCGGATGGGCACCACACAGGTCACGATGTCCGAATAATTGTTGGTCACCGCACAATCACCGAGCACCGTCTGCAAGCTGACCACAGCGCCGGAACGCACATAGGCTGCGGCCTCGGCTGCCTGTGGACGCGGCAGCGCCAACCCGTTGAGGTACAGCCCGCGCGTCACCGGCCGCAGCACCCCACTGTTGCGCTGGGCGCGCAACCAATTGAACAGGGTGCCACGTGCGGGCAACGAGCGGCCGTCGGACAACGCCGCTGCCAGCATGGGCACGGTCAGGACTCGCGGCGCGTCAGCGCCCAGCAAGGTCGGCATCGGATCGCGGATCACGGCTCATCTCCTGTGCAGGTTTGGCGCGGGCAATCGCCGCTTCCAGCCACTTCTCCACATGCGCGGCCACGTCGGTGCGCATGCTGTCCCAGCGTGCTTCGTCAATGCTCTCCCGCAGGCTTGCCGGGATGTAGGGCAGCAGTTCATCGAAAGCCTGGTCGAACTTGATGCCATCGACCTTGGCCCAGACGACCTCGCGCTTGCGTTGCAGAACTTCTTGCGGCAATTGCGCGATCCACAACGACGAGGGATCCACGCCTTGCCGCACCAAGTCGTAGAGATCGTAGATATCGCGAGGCACGCTGCGGTTTTCGCTCAGCAAAGCATTGACCTTGCCGGCCGCCATCGCGTCCGGGGTGTAGACGCGCACCACGAACGGCGAGATTCGGTACTCGTAAGGCGCCTGCACGGTCTTGGTCGTGACGTACCGGTCGCCGGCAACCCCGCGCCGCGAAACTTCAACATCGAAGCTGATCGGGCGCTCACCTTTCAAGTGCGTGTCCAGCCGCCATTTGCTGGCGAGATCCCCCGCTTTTGTCTGTGTGACCCTGATGCCGACCAAGCCTGCCGAGCGCGCCGCTTGCTCCAGCGCCTTGGGCATCTGAGCCTTCATCGACTGGGGCGACACGCTGTGTTCGCAGTCGAAGTCGATATCCTTGGTTAAACGGGCGCTGCCGTAGAGGGCACGCATGGCCATGCCGCCCTTGAGCATGAAACGGGCGGCGCCCTGACGCATCAGTTGCGCCAGAAACTGTAATTGACAGCGGTCCCTGGCTTCGGCTTCATCGGAGAAGCCAAGAGACCTGGCGGAGTCGACCATTGATTGTAATCAGTACGTTAATATCGAATTATTAGTATCATTGTACTGAATATTCAACACTTCGCAGAAATCCGTCAACAACAAGTCGCGAGGCCTTCTACCGATACGCCAACGATTCAGTCATCGAGGTCGGTCCGGCAGCGCGACGCTGGCGGTAAACCGTTGACCTATGATCGATTTCGATCATCTCGATCAGCAGAGCGGTGTCCTTGATCGATACCACCAGGGGCCAATCGCCGACTCGGTACTTCCAGAACATACCGAGATTGTCACCATGCAGCGCTTCGCCAGTTAACCGCGGGTTGGACAATGGCGTGACCAGGTCCATGAATGCGAGGATGCGCGCAGCCGCCGGGCGATCCAGTTTCCTCAGTTGCCGTTCCGCACTTTGGCTATTGGCAATGCTATAGGCCAAGGCTCTTTTTCAGCGATTCATGGCTGATCAGCGTGGTCGGATCAGTCGGCTTGCGTTTCTTCATGCGCTCAAGAAAG
>JANOYK010000456.1:0-1945 GCA_031428855.1 Burkholderiales bacterium
CAATCGTGGCCGCACACGTAGCGGTGGATCGTGACCTTGCAGGTTTCCGGGTCGATGCTGGCCAGCAGCAGGTGTGATTCGAACGAATGGCAGGGATACATCTGCGCGCGCCCGCCACCGCGCCACCGAGGCCAGCGTCCACGTGGTGCGCGCTTTCATTGAACCGCACAACCTCGTCGCTGGTGCGGGCGGGGAACTCAACTGGCTGCGGTCCAATACACGGTCAGCGTTGACGGCTTCTTTGAAAGCCTCACGCCGCCGCCACGACATGTTTTCTCGCCGTGCGGCGGGGAGAGGATGTGGAAATACGTTTGGGCGCAAACATCACGTAAGCCGCTGCGCTGTCCTTGCGGCGCGCCAGCGCATCGCACATCGCGTTGATGTCGTTGCCGTGCCGCGCGGCAAAGGCGGCGCGCGCCTTGCGCACTTCTTCAACGATCGGGTCTTTGAGCATTTCAGTCTCCCAGAAATTCCAGCGGCGTAGCCAGCTTCGGACACACAATGTTCCGCTTTTCAAACGCGGCGCGCAAGCGCTGCCGGATGTCCTCATTGGCGATGTGCCGCATGTTCCAGGTCAGCACATAATCCATGCCGTTCAGCGCAGCCACGCTGATATGCAGCGCATCAGCCAAGGCCCCCGGCGGCAGATTGGCGCTCTTGAGCACAAAGGGCGCAAGCTTGCGCGCTTCGGGTGCAATCAGCAAGCGCGGAAACGGCTTCATCGCCGTCAAACGCGCCTGCGCGTGGCTGGCATCACCGGCTGACGCTTCTTCCACCACCAAATCGGATACGAACAAATCAAACGCGGCGTGTTTCGCCGAGAACCACTCATGAGTTGCCTGTTGAAACGCGGCAACGCGAGCGTCGCGGCTTGGTGGCGCAGTCCAATAGCTGACGACGCTGGTTTCGAGATAGACCTTCGGTTTCATGCGCGCATGGTAGCGCTTATTGAATGCTTGCTTGCCGATCGCCTCCAATAACGCATAAACAATTTTCGAGCCGTACCCCTTTGATTCCGCAAAAGCGCTACGCAACGCTTGCGCCGAAGCGATCTGCGGCGGACGTGCCGGTCAAATCAAAGCTTGGGTGAAATTGTGATCTACTTTGAAAACCCTTGGTGGACAAGGGCCGCAGACTATCTCCGTCCCGCAAGGCGCTCCCACCAACGCTTTCAGCCCGCTCACATTCTTCAAACTGCACGCGCCAGCGCAAGCCAGATCGCCTGCGGCGTCATCGGCAACGCATCAATGCTCGCACCCACAGGTGCCAATGCATCGTTGATCGCGCTGGCGATGGCCGCCGGGCTGCCCAGATAGCCGGCCTCGCCCGAGCCCTTTTGCCCAAACTCGGTGAGCGGCGACGGCGTGCAGTGATCGACGATGGTGATGGCCGGGACTTCGAGTGCGCTCGGCAGCAGATAGTCCATGAAGGTGCCGGTGAGCAATTGTCCCTTGTCGGAATAGCTGAACTTCTTCATCAGCGCAGCGCCAAGACCGTTGGTGGATGCGGGTCTACGGTGCTATGTTCTCTGCAAGGCGCTTCCACCAACGATTTCAGCCAGATGCAATGACTAGAAATTCTTCAGTTGCATTACCCTCACACGTACTTCAAGCTCCTGCGAGTTGCTTCTCAGTGTCACGCGGCACAGGGGCGTGACATCCGAAAATCGCGCCCTTATCCGAAGTGAACTCAAGACCCCATGCTTTGTGATTGCGATTGACTGCCGGATGGCAGCGCAGCATCCGCCGACCCCATGCTCTGGGTCTGGGTTTGACTCTGACTCTGAGATTGAGTCTGCGATTGGCCGGCGGATGCAATCGCCGCGTCAGCATCAAGTGGCATCACCGTCACCCGCACTTCCATTTCCTGCGCACCGCTGCCCAGCACCACGCCGCGCAAGGGCGTGACATCCGAAAAATCCCGCCCCCACCCAAGGGTGATGAAT
>JANOYK010000457.1:0-8003 GCA_031428855.1 Burkholderiales bacterium
GAAGCTGAACAGCACATTGCCAATCGCAATCTTGTCTTGCATGCCGGCCACGTCGCGCATCCAGGTCGCCGCCCACAGGCTTTGAAACGCCAGCATGCTGCCCAGCGTGAGCATCACCGCCAGACCCACGGTCCAGAAATAGCGGGTGCGGAAAATCACGGCGACGCCATGCAATAATTGCGGCAGCGATTGCTCCTGCGCGGCCGGGCGCAGCGCGTGGCGCGTCATCCACACCAGCGTGCTGGAGACAAGCGCAAACGCGGACAACACCAAAAAGATGTTGCGCCAGCCGAAGGCATCGATCAGCAATTGCGCAGGTGTGCTCGCGGCGAGCGCGCCGATGCAGCCAATAATCATGACAAAACCAATCGTGGTGGCGCGCCGCTCCGGGGCCACCCACAAATGCACCGCCGACATGGTGGACATCAGCGCCGCACCCGCACCCAGGCCAATCAGCGCGCGTCCGATGGTGAGCCAGGTGGTGTCCGCCGCCAAACCAAAAATCACCGCGCCGGTGGCGGACGTTAGCAGCATGGCGGTATTGACGCGCGCCGGGCCGAAGCGGTCCAGCGCGATGCCAAGCGGAATCTGCGCGAGTGAAAACGCCAGGAAATAGGCGCTGGTGAGAAAGCCAAGACCACCCGGGCCGATGCTAAATTCAGCGGCCAGCACCGGGCCGGCCACGGCGTTGACATTGCGAAAAAAATACGACGCGCCGTAGCCGAGCGCGAACGGCAGCAGCAGCCAGAAAACGGTTGCGCCCGGCGGATACAACGCCGGCACCGCCGCAGACACGGGTGCCGCCGCATCCACACGCAGCGCACCCGTCACAATCGGCACACCAGACACACCAGGCACTCCAGGCCCGCCCGGCACGCTCACGGCACACTCCATTGATCGATCACCAGCCGGATCTCAAGCGGCTCGGCAGCCTTGACATAGCGCATGAACAGCCGGCGTGGCAGGCGCGCCGGCGCTGCGCCGCTGGCGTCGTAAGCATATTCGATGCGCCAGTCAGATTCAGCCAGCCATTCGAGACGCCCTTCGGCAGCGCGCCGCACCTCCTGCGGTGCTGCCCCGGCCGGCCGCGCGCGCACCCAATCGGCCAACCCCGCCAGCGGCAAGCGCCATCCGAGGCGCTGCTGGGTCAGTGTTTCGGCATCTGCCGCGCGATGGACGTTGCGCTCACTGTCGGTCAGCGTCACGCCGCGCGCGTCGCGCTGCAAGCGCGCCACCTGGGTGCCCAGAGGCGACGCCAGATAGATCTCATCGGCCGCCGGTGCGTGGCTCCAGCCGATTTTGCCCGACAGGTTTTGGCTGCCATAGACCACTGAAATGCGCCCTTCGAGCACAAAGCCAGCGTCAGGCGCTTTGAGCCGCGCGGCCGATTCCAGGAGGGCGCAGCCGCTCAGCCCCGCCCACAGCGCGATGAGCGCTGCCGTGCGCAGACCGGCGCGCATACCTGCACGGACAGCGCCAATCAAGGCTTAAGACGCTTGATCGTGGACTTGAGCGTCTCGTTGTCCGGAGCGCGCGCGATAGCCTCACTCCAGATGCGCTCGGCTTCACCGCGCCGGTTCATACTCCACAGCACTTCGCCCAGATGGGCAGCGATCTCGGCGTCGGGGCGGGCGTCGTAGGCTTTTTTGAGCAGTTCATAGGCGCGCGGCAAATCGCCCAGGCGGAACATGACCCAGCCCATGCTGTCGATGATGAACGCATCATCGGGGGCAATCTTGAGCGCTTTTTCGATCAAGTCACGCGCCTCGGCCAGCCGCTCGTTGCGATCCGCCAGCGAGTAGCCCAGCGCGTTGTAGGCATGTGCGTGGTCCGGCTTTAACTGAATCACCTTTTTGAGATTGACTTCGAGCAAATCCATGCGCTCGATCTTCTCTGCCGTCATGGCAAATTCGTACAGCAGGTCCGGATGATTGGGCAGCTTGTCGAGCGATTTTTCAAGCACGTCAAACGCGTCCTTGTTGCGGTTGGCATCGCGCAGCAATTGCGCCTCGGCCAGCACCATCTGCACCCGCTGCTGATTGTTCACCGCCACCACGGATTGCAGGTGTGCGCGTCCCTCGTCCACCTTGCCGTCCTTGGCAAAACTGTGGGCGATGCGGCTTTGCGCGTTGAAGTAGTGATCGCCGCGCGCGACCTGGCCGAGCCACTGGCGCGCATCGGCATGGCGCTTTTGCTCCTCGCTGGCCTGGGCCAGATAGAGATAAATCAGGTTGCGGTCGCGCGGCTCGCGTGTGAGCGCATTGTTCAAATAGCGCTCGGCATTGGCATAGTCTTTGGAGTCGAGCGAAAGCAGGCCGAGGGCGTAGAGCACGTCCGGGTTGTCCGGTGCGGCCTGCTCGACCCGCTTGAATTGGGCCAGGGCTTCGGTATATTTTTTTTCCGCAATCAGCGAGCGCGCCAGCGCCAGCCGCACTTCAGACGACGCTGGATTGCGGCCCAAATAGGCGGCCAGTTCGGCCGAGGCCTCGGGTGCGGAACGCTTGGCCAGCAGCTGGCCGGCCAGCAGCGCGGCAAACTCCCAGTCGGGCTTGAGGCGCAGGGACTCACGCGCAGCGCGAATCGCGGTCTCGTCTTCGCCGGCGTTGGCCGCCGCCTGAGCGACGGCGCCGTGAGCTTCGGCCACGCCGGGATGTTTGGCGGCGAGACGCCCAATGATCGACAACGTGGCCTTGCGGTCCTGATTGCGCGCCAGCAGACGGTTGAGCTGCAAGAAGCCCTCGGACAGGTTGACCGCCTGCGCGCCGAGCAGCCGCTCCAGATGCGGCAAGGCCTCTTCAGTGCGCCCGGCATTAATCAGCAGGCCGCTCAAGGTTTGGCTGGCGTCGAGGCTGGCCGGGTCGATCTCGTACCACAGCTCGGCGGCTTCAAGCGCGCGCACATTGTTGCGTTCAAAAAATGCAATCTCGGCAGCACGCTGGGCCAGACGCGGGTCGCGCGTGCGCCGCGCCAGTTCCAGATACTTGGCGAGCGACACCGCGCCCGCGCCGCGCTGGCCGGCGATCTCGGCGGCAATCAACTCGTAGAGCAGCGAGGGGGTCAGATCCACCTCGGGCAGCGGCGGCTGGCGGGTCGCGCCATCGGCCTCGCGGAACATGCCGCGCCGCGCCGTGCGCTGGGGCGCGCCGCTATCAGGATTGTCGCCGACCGGTTCTGCGGCGGCAGGTGCCGCTGGTGCCGCTCCGCTCTTCTCCGGCACCTGGACGCAGGCGCTCAAAGCCGCCGCGCAGAGCACGGCGAGTGCCACATGGCGCGCGCTGCAGACCGGCACAATCAATTCTGGTTTCATGATGATGGGGGGTGCGGTTGGTGGCGACAAAAAACGGTGGAAACAACGGACGAATGGGGATGACAACAGCGGTGAAATCGGCGGTGAAATCAGCAGTAAAAACGGCAGTAAAAACAGCCGCGGGAACATTAGCGCAGCCAGTGCCGCGTGTATAGTGCCGGGCCGCTATCGACCTCGGCCCGGCGGCTGGCACTGCGCCTTCCAAGCACCGGTTTCTGTAGTGCCACACCACGCCCAGACCACAATACTACTATGCCTGAACTGCCCGAAGTTGAAGTGACCCGGCGCGGCATTGCGCCGCTGCTGGAAGGGCGCGTGCTGACCGGCGCGACCGTGCGCAACCGCAACCTGCGCTGGCCGGTGCCGGCCCGCCTGTCAGCCACACTCACGGGCCTGGCGGTGACGCACGTCGGACGGCGAGGCAAGTACCTGTTGATCGAATGCGCTGCGCCAGCGAAGCGCACGTCGGCCACCCAGAGTGGTGATGCCCGCAGCGGCTGGCTGATTGTGCATCTGGGCATGTCGGGCAGCCTGCGCTTCACCGCGCCCGGCACTGCGCCCAAAAAACACGAACACGTTGATCTGGCCACGGCCGACGCGCTGTTGCGCCTGCACGATCCGCGCCGCTTCGGCGCTGTTCTATGGCATCCGGCCAGCGCCGGGCCGGTGACGTCCCACGTCTTGCTCGCGCATTTGGGGGTGGAGCCGCTCGATGGCGGGTTTGACGGACACACGCTCTACCAAGGCACACGCGGGCGCACGGCGGCGGTCAAGCAGGTGTTGCTGGCGGGCGATATTGTGGTCGGCGTCGGCAACATCTACGCTTCGGAAGCCCTGTTTCGCGCGCGCATCCACCCCGCCACCGCAGCCGGGCGGATCAGCCGCCTGCGCTATGCCAGGCTCGCACACGAAATCATCGCGGTGCTCAGCGCTGCGATTGAAAAAGGCGGCAGCACGCTGCGTGACTTCACCCGCAGCGATGGCGAGCCGGGCTACTTTCAGCTCGACTATTTTGTCTATGGCCGCGAGGGTTTGCCGTGCCGGGTGTGCGGGGCAGCGGTGCGTGGCATCCGCCAGGGGCAGCGCTCGACGTTCTACTGCCCGCAGTGCCAGAAATGACCGCGATGACAGCGCCGCACAGGTGCCGCGCGAATCACGCATGGGATAATGCGTCTGGACCGTTTTTCCTCTGGGCGATCCCTCTTTTCACTAAAAAAACAATGCGCACATGAACAGTATCAATCTGGTAGAACGTTTCCAGCTCTACAGCTCGTGGCGGTTTGCGCTCGCGCAGTGCATTACGCGTTACCGTGACTGGACGGTCGAGACCGGTCTCACCGATCCGCAAAGCGCCTTGCGGGTGGCGCGCGTGCTCGAACGCCTGACTGACGACAAACTCTCGATTGCCTTTGTCGCCGAATTTTCGCGCGGCAAGTCGGAACTCATCAACGCGATTTTCTTTGCCGGTTATGGCCGCCGCATCCTGCCTTCGTCCGCCGGGCGCACCACCATGTGCCCGACCGAGCTGATGTACGAGGAGGGCCAGCCGCCGGCGCTGCGTCTGCTGCCGATTGAATCGCGCAGCAGCGCGGCTGGTGTGTCCGAGTTCAAGCAATATCCGGACGAATGGACCGTCTTCCCGTTCGACACCAATTCGAGCGAAGCGATGCTCGAAGCATTCAAGCATGTGAGCGAAGTCAAACGCGTGCCGGTGGAGGTAGCGCAGGGCTATGGCTTGTTCGACCCGAATGACCACGACCACAAGGCCGGGATTGACGCAGCCGGCACGGTCGAGATTCCGAACTGGCGGCACGCGGTCATCAACTTTCCGCATCCGCTCCTGATGCAGGGCCTGGTGATTCTCGACACACCGGGCCTCAACGCCATCGGCTCCGAGCCTGAGCTCACGCTCAACCTGATTCCGAACGCGCACGCGGTGCTGTTTGTGCTCGGGGCAGACACCGGCGTCACCAAATCCGATATTCAAATCTGGCGCGACCACATTGGCGTGGGCGCCGGCGGCGGGCACGCGCGCCTGGTAGTGCTCAACAAGATCGACAGCCAGTGGGACGATCTGAAAAGTGAGCGAGAGATTGATGGCGAAATCGCGCGCCAGGCCGCCAGCGTGGCGCGTGCGCTCGGCCTGCCGGCCACGCAGATTTTTCCGGTGTCGGCGCAAAAAGGGCTGGTCGCCAAGGTGCAGGGTGACGCGAAACTGCTCGAACGCAGCCGTCTGTTGCAGCTCGAAGAGGCGCTGACGCTTGATTTGATACCGGCCAAGCAGCAGATCGTGCGCGAGTTTGTATCGGCTGAAATGAATGACGCGATCCGGGCCGCGCAGGCGCTCACCGCCGCGCGCGCCAACAGTGTCAAGGATCAGCTGGCCGAGCTCGAAGCGCTGGCGGGCAAAAACGAAACCGTGATGCAGAACATGCTCGACCGGGTGGTGGCCGAGAAAAAGATTTTCGATCAGGGCCTGCTGCAATTTTCTGTCGGCCGCAATCTGGTCACCGGGCAGTCCGGCACCCTGTTCACGCACCTCGGCATGGAGGTCTATGAGACCTTGGTCAAACAGACCCATGAGGCGATGCAATCGGCCAAGTTTTCAGCCGGGGTGCTCGACGCGATGCGGCAGTTCTTCGCCCTCAACCGCGCAACCCTGAGCCGCGCCGACACGGTAGTGGCCGAGATCGCCGGCCTGACCGGTGGAATGTACAAAAAGTTTTCGAGCGAGTTCGGCATGCGCCTGGCAGCGCCGCCGCCCTACTCGATGCTGCGTTACCTCAAGGAACTCGAACGGGTCGAAGCGAGTTTCAAAAAACGTTTCGGCGCGCTGTCGATGATTACCAGCTACGAGAAAACCCTGACACGCCAGTTTTTTTCAGTGATCGCCGCGCGCATCAAGCAGGCCTTCGAGATTGCCAACCGCGACGCCGAAGGCTGGATCAAGGCCATCATGAGCCCGCTCGAAGCGCAGGTCAAAGAGCGCCAGCAGCAGTTGCGGCGGCGGCTTGATTCGGTCAAGCGGATTCATCTGGCGACTGACACGCTGGCCGCGCGCGTCGAAGAGCTGGGCGACGCCGAAAAATCCATGATGCAGCAGGTGCTGTTTCTGGATAACCTGCGCCAGGAAATCGATGTCATGCTGGAGCAGGACATGACGGCTGATCTGGCCGGGCCAGACGCGGGATTTGATGTGTCGCTGTAGTGGCGCGCTGACTGCGCTGCGGCGACACGCCGGTGACGCCAGGAAAATTTAGCAGCGCCGCCCGCTCAGCCGCTCACACCAAGGGTTTTAGCCGGCCCATCACCAATAACCGCTCCCACCAACGGTTTCAGAGGGGGCGTAAGGTCCGATTCAGCCAAAATCATCTTCTGCTGCCGCCAAATGGGCCACATCGCCCCACGCTTGCAGCCGCCAGACGCCCGCGTCAATCTCAATCGTATTGATGCTCGAATTGAGCAGTGGCCAGGTGCGCGGCGCGTCGAGCGCCAGCCCCGCCGCAATCCGGTACATCACGTCGAGGGTGCCACCATGCGTGACGATGATGACGGTGCCTTGCGTGGCTGACGCAATCGCCTCCAGGCAAGCCTGCGCCCGCGCGCGCAGCATCAGCAGGCTCTCGCCGCGCGGCATGGCCCAGGACGGCTCGCGCGACTGCCAGCGCGCCCAGGCGTCCGGTGTGCGGTCGCGCACCTCATTCGGGGTAAAGCCCTCAAACTCGCCGAAACAGCGTTCACGCAGCCGCTCATCCGTTTCCAGCGCGAGGCCGGTGGCATCCACAATCGGCTGCGCCGTTTGCAGCGTGCGGCCCAGATCGCTTGACACCAGACCCACTGCCGCCTCGCTGCGCAAACGTTGCGCTGCCGCCAGCGCCTGCCGCTCACCGGTGCCCGACAACACGCTGTTGCGCTGTCCCTGAATCCGGTGCTCGCGGTTCCACAATGTTTCGCCGTGGCGCACGATTAAAAAACGGGTCATGCAGCCCCCGCGCCTGCTGTCAATCTGTCCATCTTTTCTCTCCGGTCATGCCCGCTCTCAAGTCATCACCATTGGCTGCGTCTGACCCGCGCTGGCCGCACACCATCAAGCGCGCCTTCATGCAATCGCCACCGGAATGCGCCGCCGCCCGAACGGGTGCTCAAACACGCCGAAACGGCCGGCGATGTGGGTGCCGCACGCGCCGCAGCGCTGCGCCGGTGTGATGCGATAGTCACTCACGTCATGCCAGTCACGCCGCACCAATCGGGCTTGGCAACCCGGACACCAGGTCGAGCCGCCCTCTGCATCATGAATGTTGCCGGTGTAGACGTAGTGCAGGCCTTCGTCCAGCGCTATGCGGCGCGCGCGCTTGACGGTGTCAGGCGGTGTGGCGGGTGTGTCCGTCATTTTGAAATCCGGATGGAACGCGGTGAAGTGCAGCGGCACATCCGGCCCCAGTTCGGTGCGCACCCAGCGCGCCAGACTTTTGACTTCGACATCGGTATCGTTTTCGCCGGGGATCAACAGCGTGGTGATCTCCAGCCAGCACGCAGTTTCGTTCTTGACATAGAGCAGCGTGTCGAGCACATCGGCCAGGCGCGCCGCACACAAATTGGCATAGAAGCGCTCGGTAAACCCCTTCAGATCAATATTGGCCGCGTCCATCTTCGCGTAAAACTCGGCGCGCGGCGCGGCATGCATGTAGCCGGCCGT